>JAEXTR010000201.1 GCA_023406915.1 Bacteroidota bacterium | reverse complement strand
GTCCGTAGTCTACGTATGATGCCCCGTTAAAGGAACTGTCGGTCTGCGAAATCCTTTCCGTCAGCAGCTTCATTTTTGCTTCAAAGATTAAGTGGTAGTCAGTACCCCAGGCGTACCTGGATACTTTGCCATCCGCTGTATCCTGGGTATGATGCTCTCCGCTGTAGTAGTTCATGCCGAGTACAATCACACTCTTAACTTCTGGCAGAACTAACGAAGGGTCTGCTTTGCGGTCGATATTTCTCCCCATATAAGCCATACCGGCATGATAACCCATATCAACCCAATCTCTTAGCAATTGTGCTTCTTCCTTGAGTGGGAATGCCTCCGCAAATCCCACAAGATCAAACCCAACCTCGTATGCCAGCTGCCGGATGATATGTTCGGTAATCACCACAGCGCAAAACTCTTCTTGCTATCAGGCAGTTTAATAAACACTTCGTTTCCTGAAATCTGCAATGGGTAGGCATCGATACCTCGCCTGCCCCCCTCGCGGCATCCCGTGTCCAGATCAAATTTCCATCCATGCGCCGGACATACCACACTGTTTTCTTCGATAAAACCATCATAGAGGATTGCAGAATGCTGATGCGGGCATACATTTCCGGTCGCCTTTAACTCCCCATCTATATTAAACACTGCAATGTCATAATCCCCAAGAATAAACCGTTTACCACCGGAAAATGGGAGGTCCTTCACATCGCATAACTTCTGGTAACCTTCAGGGATTGGAGCGCTTTTGTCTGACTGATTCATTTCTTTCAGCGGATTTGATATTAAACAGAAAAAAAAAGGCAGTCCGCAGACTGCCTTGTAAAGAAATCCAAGAGGATTAGTTTCCTTCAGTACCAGTGGTAATTGCCATCCAGTTGCCGCCGATTCCGTGAATCATGCTGTCGCCCCAGGTCATAGCTTTAACAATAAAGCCTTCGTTGGTGATGAATGAGGGTTCAACCTTCAAACGGATCACTTTCTGGTTATTAGCATCGATTTTGGTGAGTGCGATAACAATCTGAGGTTTGGTTGCGAAAGGATTCTTGAATTTTACTTCAAAAGTCAGAACGCGTTCGCCCTGATTCTTATCAAGCATATAACCGGTCTGGCTATTGTTAAATTCGAATTTTCCAGATTCAACAACAGTCTGTGCGTTAGCTGCGAATGCGAACAAGATAGCAACCAGAATGGTGCTGGCTAAATGTTTCATGAGTCCTCCTTACAAGGTTTTATGATTAGATATAGGGTTAAAAAACTTATCTGCCTAAAGAGTCAAGGTAATCTTTTTTCTGTAAAAGCTGTTCTTCTGTTTCTACATGATTTGGATCTGGTACGCAGCAGTCAACAGGACATACAGCTGCACACTGTGGCTCATCATGGAAACCTTTGCACTCGGTGCATTTATCAGGAACAATGAAATAAAAGTCACCGGAGAAAAATCCTGATGCTCCGGATGGAGCGGCATCACCATCTCCGAAACTCTTACCAGCGAGCTCCCAATTTGCGCCGCCTTCGTAAATCGCCGTATTCGGGCATTCTGGTTCGCACGCGCCGCAATTGATACATTCTTCAGTGATTCTGATTGCCATAGTTATCTCCTGCTTCAGGTTGATAGAGAGAGTCTTTATTTACGTATAACCAAAATATACAGTATTTTTTCAAAAAACAACGTAATTCAGGTCAAGCATCACAAAAATATAATTGCTACAACCCTACCGGGAACGGAATCCGCTCCTGATAAGAAAGAAAATATTTCAGTAATGCAAGCGGAAAACGGTTGATGACTTCATTGTATTGACTGACTGATGCATTGTAATCCTGCATCGTCTTTTTTGTCGCAAAAAAGTATCCACGAAGGCTATCCTGCTGCATCTTGATCTTTCTGTCCAATGAATCGTCACCCTGAAGGGAATGGAGGGAAAAGAAACGTTCTGATTCTCTTTCTGCCACAACCAGCATTCTTGTCAGGCCAGTAACCGCTGCACTGTCAATAAACAGGTTTTCCGCTTCAAGTGTGGCTGAAACACTCTTTACTACTTTCTTCAGTCCGTTCTGGATATCATCTTCCTTCACAGGGTAAGAAACGCTTTCAGCCAATATACGTGCAAGAAGTTCCTTCTGCAGTGTGATGCTCTCCTCTAGCGTCTGAGTATCCTTCTTTAACTGCTCCTTGGCCTGTATAAATCCGGTGAAGGCAATTAATAACCACGCTATAAAAATGATGAGTCCGAGAAAAGTAACCCCTGCGATAAACATCGGGAGTTGCTTCTTTCTACTCTTTTCGTGGACTCTGATCATCGCGCTTAGTTTGTCAGACTTCTGGTCGGAGCCGGGAACCTTCCGCCGCGCAGCAGCAGCGGGCTGGAATCAAGTGTCCTGACGCTCATGATGGGTGCCTTACCCAGCAGTCCGCCGTAATCCACAAAATCTCCCACGCTTTTTCCGTATGCAGGTATGATCCTAACTGCTGTCGTTTTATCATTGATAACGCCAATAGCTGCTTCATCTGCAATAATTCCACCAATCGTGGTTGCCGGCGTGTCACCTGGTACTGCGATCATATCCAGTCCAACTGAACAGACTGAAGTCATCGCTTCAAGCTTTTCGAGCGACAGATTACCCGCCACCACGGCACTGATCATTCCCTGATCTTCACTCACGGGAATAAAAGCGCCACTCATTCCGCCAACTGATTGGCTCGCCATCAGCCCTGCTTTCTTTACACAGTCATTTAACATGGCGAGTGCAGCCGTTGTTCCGGGTGCACCTACATCCTGTAGTCCCATCGCTTTCAGGATGTCACCAATGCTGTCACCTTCAGCCGGTGTGGGTGCCAGTGAAATATCCACGATCCCAAAATCAATCCCATGTGCTTCAGCTACTTTTCTGCCGATCAACTCTCCGGCGCGGGTAATTTTGAATATGGTTTTCTTAATCACTTCAGCCAGTTCCTGGAAGTTTGCACCCGGAACCTGCTTCACAGCGTCCAGCACTACTCCCGGTCCGCTGATACCCACATTCAGCACTACTTCAGGTTCCGATACACCATGAAAAGCGCCCGCAACAAACGGATTATCCTCAACTGCGTTACAGAACACAACCAGTTTTGCACAACCAATAGACTGGTTATCCTTTGTCAGTTCGGCAGTCTTTTTAATAACTTCTGACATTTTATTAATGGCGTCGATGTTGATTCCTGCGCGGGTGGAGCCAATGTTTACACTGGAACAAACCTTCCCGGTAGAAGCCAGTGCCTCGGGGATTGAGTTGATCATTGCACGGTCACCAACGGTAAACCCTTTTTGTACCAGCGCACTGTAGCCCGCTATGTAGTCGATGCCAATCTCAGATGCTGCACGGTCAAGTACTTTTGCAATTCTGATAAATTCCTCTTCGCCAAAGTTATCTCCAACTATGGAAATCGGTGTCACAGAGACTCTCTTATTGGCAATGGAGATACCATACTGCTGCTCAACTTTTCTGGCACGATCCACATGCTGTGAGCCGTAACGGGTGATCTTGTCATAAATCTTCTGGCAAACAACATCAATGTTCCTGTCAGAACAATCCCGAAGACTGATACCCATCGTGACGGTTCGGATATCGAAATGCTCGATCTCCGTCATTTTAATAGTTTCTAAAATCTCTTCAAATTCGTAAGGCATAATAATTCCTGATCAATCGCTTAAATTCTGTGCATAAAACGGAAAACATCTTCATGCTGAAGATATATCTTGATATTTAATTCCTGGGCAATACGCGCCATATCTTCCTGAATGTCCCGCAGATTCTTGGGTGAGGAGGTGATGTCAAGTATAAGGATCATTGTGAAGAATTCCTGCATGATCTTCTGTGTCACATCCTGAATGTCACACCCTGAGTCACTGAGGCAGGTGGAAATTTTGCTGATCACACCCGGGCGGTTATGCCCGAACGCAGTCAGTATTACCTTTCCGCTGTCACCTTTCTGTGAATCAATCTTCATTCCATTCAGTGCAGAGGCGGCCTTAGCCACATACTCACGCACACTGTCAGGTGTTGCCTTATCTCCTAATTCTTTGATTGCCTTGATTGCAAGTTCTCTTAATACATCATCTGATACATTCACGGTAATGCTCCTTTGAAGAGTTCTTCCATTTTCTTGTATGCTGCGTTTTCTGCAGCAGTGTTATAAAATTCAATCATTCGGTTTGCATTTCTGATTCCCCCATAATAGAATCGTGCCCAGAGAAAAAGTGTTACCATCGCACCGTCAAATATCCTCTCAGCAGCAAATGAGGAGATCGCAGTGTATGCCCACAGTACATTCCACCCAAGTGAAAGTGCACCGTTCAGGTATTCACCGGCATACATCTGTCCGCTACCGGGTATCAGTGCGGATAACAGCATCGCAAGCCCGGGGCTTTTTAAATGACGGGCTGTCTCAATGCACAACGCTTCCAGATGTTTGAGTGAGTCTGTCTGAGCAAAGTAGTTTGCGGCACCGTTCCAATCATTACTCAGCGCAGCGGTTAACCCGAGATAAAAATAGGTTTCTCCTGGATTCGTATTCCTCAAGCTGTCCTGCTGCAATTGCAACAACTGTTCCCGGGCATTATTGTACAAAGCCATCGCAATGTAACACCTTGCTCTGCCTGTCCTCGCCCGGAACGATTCCTCCGGTATTCGTGCATACCGCTCAGCCAGTGTGTAATACCAGGATGCCTCACGGTATGCCCCGGTTTTATCCAGGGATTTCCCAGCCAGCAATGCTGCATCGTAGTGCAAAGTTGCTGTTGAATCAAAATAGAGTAACCGTTTTGCCTCAGTCACTGCCTGAAAAAATTTTCCGGCTTCATAATACTGACCCGCCTTTTGCATAATCCGGTTGAATGGATGCTCCTGGCAGAGTGACTGATGCAGCGGTACTGCAAATACAAATACCACAGCACACAGCATCCGGAAAACTCTTTTTCTCATAAAACCAAAATAAGAAATTCGCCGATACTTTGAAGCATCAGGGCTAACCTGAAATTTCGGTGGCCCACTTGAAAATTTTGTGGCGAATTTTGAGAATGGCTAAGAAAGTTCTTTATTAAATTGCGTGTTAAAGACGTGAGCTCAACTGATAGTGTCTATTTAGTGCGACCCGCTATGGGGTCGAAATGTTTTACCTCTTCGTTATTACTATAAATGTTCGATCCGTCAGCTGACGGATCGGTACCAAGCAATCAGTTTACCAATTATTCCCAACGCCATCTTTAAGAAATCAATGGAGCTGGCAATGTATGAGTCAGGGACTGACCCCGTAGCGGGTCAAAGATTTATAGAAAAAAATTGAGAAAGTACAGCCCGACCCCATAGCGGGTCGTTCCTTTCTGGGATTTAGACTAATTCTGCTCCAAGTCTCGATTTATACTTGTCATCACTTTACTTTCTATTGCACCAAGTCTATGGGCAGGGGAGCAAAGTTTGATCAGCCTGGATTGTAGAATAACGCTGCATCAGATGGTTATACCTTTTCATCCATTGCTGCTGAGCTTCAAGGTTGTAATTCTCTGCCGCCTCGTAACTCCCGTATAATCCGCCTCCATAGAAAAACAGCGATGCAGCAGTCAGGATAGTCCCCCGCAGATACTGTTGATCCCGGAAACTCAAATACCCCACCACAGCCGTCACTCCCGTAAGCACAAGTGCCGTCAGACCATCCGCAACATAACCGGCATACATCTTTCCCGCTCCGGGGATAAAGGTTGAAAATGCCAGTGCAAGTGCCGGACTTCTGTAAGGAGGGTCTTTTTTCAGGACAAGTAAATCATCGTACTCATGGTTGTCTGCATCAGTGTCGAACAGATTGTTTGAGAATGTATCTGATTGCTGATTCTCGTTACGGTACAATACCTCAAGTGCCAGAAGTTGCTTTGCCTCCTTTCGATGCTCAATGAAATGGAGTGTCTCATCACGGGGAATCCTCTTCCTCTGTATCAGTGAATTTCCAAGAATAATCAGCGAAGCATTCTCCCGTAAGTGAGGCGTGGTGATACCCTTCAGCATACTGCTTGATGAATCATACAATCCCAGTCTGCTCCTGGTAATCCCTGCAAAATAGAGCAGCGTATCATTCCTGTAATCACCCATCAGCCGGTCGGTTTCCAGTGCTGCCCTCAGATAATCCTGCCCGCACCACAAATGTTGAATAAATTTGACTGAAGCAGGATACCCATAATAATCATACTCCTGCGCTACATGTACTCTACAGGTTCCTGCCAGCAGGATAATCAATATCAGTGAACGCATAGTGCAGAATCCCTGACAGGTGGATCGTACAGTTTACCATGTTTCACCGGATACAATCCTGTTTTAATGGGTGTTACATCACGGGTAAAACGGTCAGCAAATTTGAGCATCCCTTCAATCAATCCGCTTTCCCGGACAGTTATCCTCAGGTATTCTGAGCACGAAGGGGAGAAGGGGCAATGCTCACCGTCAACATCAGAAAAAGTGATCCAGTACAAATGGAGAAACGATTCGGTGATAAGCGTGCCGGCATCAGTTCCGGTAAAACCATACTCGTGCAAAACTGTTTTTTCGGGACGCTGAAATGTTACGGGTGAAGCCTCGGGGATGAGGTCATAGATTGAGATGGCTTGAGTCAGCTCAGAACTGGTCTGGGCAGAATTGATACTGATACCTGATAACAGCATCAGAAAAAAAAGAAACCTTTTCAACTCTGCCCTCACCAATCAAATGATCTTTATTTACCGGTCAGGAGAGACCGTGCGATGACGACCTTCTGGATTTCGGAAGTACCCTCGTAAATCTCCGTGATTTTTGCGTCACGCAGATAGCGCTCTACCAGGTATTCCCTTACATAGCCATATCCGCCGTGAATCTGGATTGCCTCAAGAGCGTTATCTACCGCAGCTTTGGATGCCGAAAGCTTTGCCATGGCAGATTCCTTTGCATACGGCAGATGTGCATCCTTCAGAGCTGCTGCATGAAGGGTCAGCAGTTTCGCAGTCTCAAGCCGTACTGCCATATCTGCAAGCTTGAACTGAATTGCCTGGTGATTGGCAATCTCTGTTCCGAACGCCTTCCGCTGCTTTGCGTACGCAATAGAGGCATCCAGAGATGCTTCAGCAATTCCTAATGCCTGTGATGCAATCCCGATTCTGCCGCCATTCAGGGTATTCATGGCAAAATTAAATCCCTTGCCTGGTTCCCACACGATGTTTTCCTTTGGAACGCGGCAGTTGGTGAAGCTGATCGAGCATGTATCGGAACTCCTGATTCCCAGTTTATCCTCTTTCTTCGCCTGCTCAAAACCGGGAGTCCCTTTTTCCACAAGGAAAGTGGTGATACCATGATGGCGTTTCTCCTTATCAGTCTGCGCTATCACCAGATAGTAATCTGCGTATTTACCGTTCGTGATCCAGTTTTTAATCCCATTCAGGATATAATGGTCACCATCTGCCTCAGCGATGGTATTCTGATTGGTTGCGTCACTTCCTGCTTCCGGTTCGGATAGAGCAAATGCACCAAGCTTATCGCCCTGTGCAAGCGGCACAAGATAGGTTTTCTTCAGGTATTCAGACGCATATTGTTCAAGCCCCCAGCACACAAGGGAGTTATTGACCGACATGATGACACCCACACTCGCATCTACTTTTGAAATTTCAGTCATTGCAAGGACATAACTCACGGTATCCATGCCTGCACCGCCATAGTCCGGTGATACCATCATGCCCATCAGTCCTGTCTCACCCAGCTTCTTTACAATGTCAGCAGGGAACTCAGCATTGATATCCCGCTCTACTGCGGTTGGCGCAATCTCCTTTTGTGCAAACTCCCTCGCTGTATCACGGATCATTATTTGTTCTTCGGTAAACTCGAAATTCATAAAACTGCCTCTCTTTAGATTCCGATTGGTTGTTATTTGGAAGGTTTTTCCAAAAATAATGAATTTATTTAAAAATAAATACAGTTTCCATTTTATCAGGTTTTCAAGGCCGTGGATCAAGACTGTTCTCATCAACAAATCCGAACAAGACCTTGGGGTACCTAAAATTTCGGTGGCGAATTTACTGGAAGCATTAAAATTGACTTAAAGTAATTACCAAATGAAAATTCGACTGATAGTATCATGGGTGTACGACCACCTACGGGGTCGATATGGCTTTTCTCTTTATTATTACTATAAATCTTCGATCCCTCTGGGATCGGTACCAAGCAATCAGTTTACCTTTTATTCCCAATGCCAGTAATAGTATAGCGCAGTGGATTTGGCAATGCATGAGTCAGGCACTGATCCGTCATCCGCCGGCGGCGGAGACGGATCAAAGATTTATAGAAAAAATCGAGAGAGGGTGCCCCGCCCCCAGAGTGGTGCCTGTCCGCCGAAGGAGGATCGTACCTTTTTTCATAGTCTGGCTAATTCTGCTCCAGGCCTCAATTAATATTTGCCACCATTTTTTCATTTGACCAAAGACCTTAATACAAAAAATAATTCTTGACTTTATAATCCGGAAACGGTAACTTAAAACCGAATATTCTTCAGCGATTTCCGGGCAGTGCAATTATAATAAGTCTGAGGCATCATGCGCATCACATCATCACATCACCGCTCTCTATCTTCTGCATCATTATGCCGTTTTCCATTTCGGTGTCTCGGTTTTCTTCTCATTCTTCTACTCATAATCATGCAGTCCGGGGTGGCGTATGCACAGTCGGAAGGGCTGGTGTTATACTGGAAAAAGCAGATAATCCCTGGGCCGGGTAGTAATGTTTTTGAGTATGTGGAAAGAATTGTTCGTCCTGTGGGAGATCAAAACGGAGATGGCATAAATGATTTTATCATATCAACTTCGGATTCCATGGTACAAATATATGCAGGTGGCAATCCGATGGATACAATCCCGTATTATCAATGGAAAATGTATTCTAAACTTTACCAAATTGATGTGAAAGATATAAATGAGGATGGGCACCTTGATATGCTTTTTTCCTACCACAAAAGATATTCAAGGGAGAAATTATCAATTTATCTGGGTGGTCCTGGTATTCTCGACTCTATCCCTGATGCTATAGTATTTGCACCAACAGGTGCAAAAATCGAGAGTTTTGGAGCCTACCCTTTTTTTGCTGATTTTAATGGAGATGGGAATCATGAATTGTTTTCGTGGTGTCAGAATGTGTACAATACAACGAATCTGAACGGTACAATCATGATGCATAATATCTACCCGCATCCACCCTACATCGATTCTTTACCAACGATCCTGTTTACAGGAGATACCGCATATATCAGATACTATTTCGAACCTAAGTATGGGGATATCAATGGTGATGGAATGACTGATGTGATTGTAACATCAACGACAGGAACTTATGATTCTTTGCAACATCATATTTTTCTGGGTAATCCTGAATTTGACTTCACAGTTGACCAGGTGATCAAGGTATCGGACTATGGAACCTACGGCAGCTGGATCGATTTCAATGTTTTGGGTGATGTAAATAGAGATGGAAGAACGGATGTTATCCATCCAAGTTTTGATAATCAGTTTCCCTATTGGTACACAGACCGAATTTCGTATGGGAATTTTCCATTGCTTCTCACAGGTACTGTCGGACTTAACACAGCAAACACAGACGCAACCTATGCCTATATGTGCGGTGATATAAATAAGGACGGGTACGAAGACTTCATTATTCGATCAGTGACCAACGACTACAGCCACTTATATCTTGGGGGACAGATGAATAATTTACTCCCTGTCATGCGGTTTTGGGGAGGGGACAGAAGTGCCATTGTACCGGTGGGTGATGTGAATGGTGATGGAGCTGCTGATATCGGAGCTTTCAGGTTCTATACAATAGCAGGGGCTGTAGTAAATGCAGGAATGGAAATCTATCTTGGGGATACAACTCTGGTGAGCGTTAAGGATGCACCTGCGCAGGAGATTGACACTTCGCAACTGGAAATAAATGCTCACCCTAATCCATTCAACAATCAGACGACCATTCGTTTTAAGGTCAGTCATGATTCCAGGATTACAATCACAATTCACAATATTCTTGGGCAGGAGATAACAAAAGAGGTTTATGAGGCGAAAGGGAATACAGAATTCTCATATCAGCTGGAAGCAACGCGTTTGCACCTTGCCAGCGGGATGTATATCGTGACAGCAACTGCTAAAAGTCACCAGGGTGAATTCATTGGCAGCAGTTCGGTGAAGGTACAGCTGGTGAAGTAAGATTTTATACGGGTGGTAGGTTACTCCCGATTCCACCCATAGTATTGAAATCCTAATCAATCAGAGAAAAATGCGAAGCACCCCGAATCATTCCTTTTGCATTTCATACAACTTCTTAATAGTTTAGTTGCCGGATAATTACGAAATCATCTTCCCCCGAAGAATGAAGATTATCTGAATAAAATCACACAAAAAGATTTTGTTACTTATTATAGGAGACCGGTGATGGGTTGGCTTGCAAAAACCATCTTTTCCTCTGTCGGCAAGAAACTGATAATGGGTCTGACCGGATTGTTTCTGGTGACCTTCCTGTTGGTTCACCTTGCCGGAAACTTCGCATTACTCCGTTCAGACGGCGGTGCTGCCTTTGATGCATACTCTCATTTTATGAGTACAAATCCACTCATCAGAATCCTCGAGATAGGGCTGGTGCTCGGATTTCTGCTCCATATTATTGATGGTGTGATGGTCTGGTATGGAAATAAAATGGCTCGCCCGCAGGGGTATGCCGTAAACCATCCACAGGAGAATAGCTCTTTCTTCTCCCGCACGATGATCTGGAGCGGTGCCCTGATCTTCGTCTTCCTCGTCATTCACCTCATGAACTTTCTGGTATCACACCGTCTGATGGGTGATGGCAGTGAATCAATGTATATGGCAGTGAAACAGGTTTTTGAAATGGAAGGCTATGCTGCCTTTTATATCCTTTCTATGGTGCTGCTCGCTTTTCACCTGAATCATGGATTCCAGAGTGCGTTCCAGACTCTTGGACTCAACCATAAGAAGTACACCCCACTGATCAAGGCGGTTGGACTCATCTATTCAGTGCTGGTGCCCCTGGGATACGCATTCCTTCCCGCATTTTTCCTCGTTAAAAAATACTTAAATCTATAGGAGTGACCGTTATGAGTTTAGAATCGAAAATCCCTTCCGGTCCCGTTCAGGAAAAATGGACAAAACATAAATTTGAATTGAAACTGGTGAACCCTGCCAATAAACGGAAATTTACCGTCATCGTGGTTGGTACCGGGCTTGCCGGAGCTTCGGCTGCTGCATCCCTCGCTGAAATGGGATACAATGTCCACGCATTCTCATTCCATGACAGTCCCCGCAGAGCCCATAGTATTGCTGCCCAGGGTGGTATCAATGCTGCTAAAAATTATAAAAATGATGGCGACAGTATCTACCGCTTGTTTTACGATACCGTAAAGGGTGGCGACTACCGTGCACGCGAGGCAAATGTACACAGACTTGCTGAAGCCAGTGTGGCGATCATCGATCAGTGCGTTGCACAGGGCGTTCCCTTTGCACGTGAATACGGCGGCTACCTCGATAACCGTTCGTTCGGTGGCGCACAGGTATCCAGAACCTTCTACGCCCGTGGTCAGACTGGTCAGCAGCTCCTTTTGGGTGCATACAGTGCCCTTAGCCGTCAGATCGGTGAAGGTGCCGTGAAAATGTTTAACCGTACCGAAATGCTTGATCTGGTTGTAGTGGATGGTAAGGCACGCGGTATTATCACCCGTGACCTCGTTACCGGAAAAATTGAATCACATGTTGCCGATGCTGTTGTGCTTGCCACTGGCGGTTATGGTAATGTGTATTACCTCTCAACAAATGCCAAAGGTTGTAATGCCACCGCTGTATGGCGGGCACACAAAAAAGGTGCTTTCTTTGGAAACCCCTGCTATGTGCAGATTCATCCAACCTGCATCCCTGTTTCAGGTGAGTATCAGTCAAAACTGACCCTCATGAGCGAAAGCCTCCGTAATGACGGCAGGGTATGGGTCCCCCTCAAAAAAGGTGATACCCGCAACCCTTCTGATATTCCTGAAGATGAACGCGATTACTACCTCGAGAAACGATATCCTTCTTTCGGAAATCTCGTGCCGAGAGATGTGGCATCACGCGCTGCAAAAGTGGTTTGTGATCAGGGCAGGGGCGTAGGTGCCAGCGGAATGGCTGTCTATCTCGATTTTGCAGATGCAATAAAAAGACTTGGTGCCGATAAAATCAAAGAGAAGTACGGAAACCTTTTCCAGATGTATGAGGAAATCACTGATGAAGATCCGTACAAAGTACCTATGCGTATCTATCCTGCCGTTCACTATACCATGGGCGGCCTCTGGGTTGATTATAACCTGATGTCAAACCTGCCGGGACTCTTCGTCCTTGGTGAGGCGAATTTCTCTGATCATGGTGCCAACAGACTCGGTGCAAGCGCCCTCATGCAGGGGCTCGCTGATGGTTATTTTGTTCTTCCCTACACCATTGGCGGTTACTTTGCCGGTACTACCCTTGAGAAAGTGTCAAAGGATAATCAGGAATTTAAGGAGGCAGCCAAACAGGTCGATGAACTGAACCGCAAACTCCTTTCCATTAACGGTACGAAGTCCGTTGACTATTATCACAAAGAACTCGGCAAGATTATGTGGGATTATGTTGGTATGTCCCGGAACGAAGCCGGTTTGAAAAAAGCTATAGAGATGATCAGAGCGCTGCGCGAAGAATATTGGAAGAATGTCCGTGTCCTTGGTGATGGTGATTCCTTCAATCAGTCACTGGAAAAGGCGAGCCGCGTTGCGGACTTCTTTGAGCTTGCAGAGCTCCTTGCTCAGGATGCCCTTCACAGAAAAGAGTCCAGCGGTGGTCACTTCCGCGAAGAGTACCAGACAGAAGACGGTGAGGCACTGAGAGACGATCAGAACTTCGCGTATGTTGCAGCCTGGGAATTCAGGGGCGTCGGGGCTGAACCCGTACTCCACAAGGAAGCTCTTGAATTTGAATTTGTGAAACCTTCAACCCGCAGCTATAAATAGGAGGATCAACGATGAATTTCACCATTAAAATATGGCGCCAGAAAAACAGTGCTGATCAGGGTCGCTTTTTCACCTATCAGGTTGAAGGCATTTCCGAAGAAGCTTCTTTCCTTGAGATGCTTGACTTTATGAACGAAAACCTGATCGAAAAGAATGAAGAACCGGTTGCATTTGATCACGATTGTCGCGAGGGCATCTGTGGCAGTTGCAGCCTCTACATCAATGGCAGGGCACACGGACCTAAAAGAGCCGTCACCGCCTGTCAGCTGTTTATGCGCAGCTTTGAGGATGGACAAACAATCTGGGTGGAACCATGGCGTGCAAAAGCATTCCCTCCTATCAAGGATTTGGTAGTTGACCGCACCGCATTTGATCGTATCATTCAGGTCGGTGGTTTTATCTCCGTGAATACCGGTGCTGCACCGGATGCACATGCAATTCCCGTACCCAAAGAGGATGCTGAAGCCGCAATGGATGCTGCTGCATGTATCGGTTGCGGTGCATGCGTGGCTGCCTGCAAAAATGCCTCAGCTATGCTCTTCGTTTCTGCAAAGGTATCCCATCTGGGATTACTTCCACAGGGACAGGTTGAGCGTGACCGTCGCGTATTGCAGATGGTTGCCCAAATGGATAAGGAAGGATTCGGCTCCTGTTCCAACACCTATGCCTGCGAAGCTGAGTGCCCCAAGGAAATCTCGGTCACCAATATCGCAAGACTCAACCGCGACTTCAACAAAGCCAGTCTCCTGTAATATCCGACTGACTCGATTCTTTAAAGCCCGGGCATCCGCCCGGGTTTTTTTTGCCCAAAATGACAAAATGGTGACATTTCTAAATGGCTGAATTATTTGAGTTTATGGACTGTCAGTTTGAAAATGGAATAAGTTTTTGTAGGTTTCTTTTGAATGAATAAGCGAGTTTGATTCGAGTTGATGTAACGAAAAGAACACTAAATGAAGTTCATGAGAAGTCAATCTTTTCTCTTTTGTCATTCTCAGTTATCATTCATAATTTTGAAAAGAGTCTCATCGACTTACATCTATTGACTCTCTTTTTCTTTTTAGTTAATGGCTGGCCGTTTCGATGCTTAGTGTTTTCAATTGCTCCATCTAAAATATCATAGAATCATGGTGATGACTTGTTAGTTTCATTGAAGTACATACAATTATATTTTCGAGATTTAGCAATGAATGCTGAGCGATAATGGACTATACAGCACAGCAGTTGTTCGAAATCCTGAACGAGACAGATGAGTGTCCTTGGATTGAGGCCAAAGGTATCAGTGACTCTACAAGTTCTATCATGGAAACAATCTGTTCCTATTGCAATGAACCTGGTATGGGGGGTGGGTTTATTTTAATGAGCATCAGTGCAGATAACATAGAGTTTGCTGATTTCCGCTATAAAGTTGACTTGATAGATGATTTTGACAAGCTTCAAAGCGATATAGCTACACAATGTGCAAGTATGTTTAATATTCCTGTACGCCCCCGAATGACTGTCGAAAAAATCAATGGGTCATCCGTCTTGAAAATATGGGTAGATGAATTACCGATCAGACAGAAACCGCTTTATTTTAAAAAGCAGGGGCTGCCTTCTGGAGCAATGCGAAGAATTGGCAGTACAGATCAGCATTGCACTGATGACGATATGTATATTTTCTATCAGGATTCTGGTAGCTACGACCAGACACCTGTGAAGGGAACTAGCATAGCTGATGTGGATGGGAATGCGCTGAAGCTCTATCGAAGTCTCCGCGAAAAAGTAAATCCAGCTGCTGAAGAGCTTAATTACAGCGATGGTGAATTGTTAGAAGCGCTGGGATGCTTGAATAAAAAGAATCAGAGTGAACTGAATATTGCTGGTGTTTTACTGTTTGGCAGCTCATTTATTCAAAGAAGATCATTTCCGATGCTTCGCGTTGACTACATTCGGGTGCCAGGCAATGTTTGGGTTCCGAACCCTGAGCAACGGTTTACTACAATTGATATGAGAGGGTCTCTCATTCAGGTGTTGTATCGTGCGATAAATGCCATTAATGCCGATCTGCCAGGTGGTTTTCTCTTACGTGAAAATGAAGTTCAGGCATCGGCAACTGGGCTCCCGATTAAAGCCCTGCGTGAAGCCATCGTAAACGCTTTAATGCACCGATCTTATCGCGAACACCGCCCAACACAGATAATTCGTTATGATAACCGTATTGAGATCATCAATCCTGGATTTTCTCTAAAGTCAGATGACAAATTAGGTCAACCGGGTAGTGAAACTCGTAATCCTTTCATTGCTGCAGTCTTCCACGATTCCAATCTGGCTGAGACAAAAGGCTCTGGTATCAGAGCAATGCGTTTATCTATGGAAAAAGCACATATGGCACCGCCAACTTTTGAATCAAGCTGTGAGAATAATGAATTTACGGCTCGTTTACTTCTCCATCATTTCTTGGACTCCAAAGATTTGGAGTGGCTCATCCAATATGAGAGTTTTAACCTGACAGACAGTCAGAAGCAAGCGCTCATATTTGTAAGAGAAGTCGGAGCAATAGATAACCCAACCTACCGTCAAATGGTTGATTGTGATACGCTGAAAGCGAGTAATGATTTGCGATTGCTAAAAACCTTTGACCTCTTGGATTCCCGGGGAAAAGGGAAGGCCACCTATTATGTCCCAGGCAGCGGAATAAGCGCACCACCTCAGGAAATAAGCGCACCACCTCAGGAAATAAGCGCACCACCTCAGGAA
>JAEXTR010000192.1 GCA_023406915.1 Bacteroidota bacterium | reverse complement strand
AAGCGCACCCTTATGGAAAGCACTATTTGATAAAATTGGGGTGGGGTATCCTGAATGTATTTTTGGGTGGAATTATTATCGTGACACGAAATGCTGGCTGATGAAAGTTACCACCAAGAAAAAAACTATCATGTGGGTTTCAATCATAAAGGGAGCGTTCAGATGTACATTCTATTTCCCTGAGAGGTTTCTTGATCAACTATTGGAATTGCCAGTTTCAGAGGAGATCAAACTCAGTATCCGCGATGGAAAGCGGGTTGGGAAATCGATTGCTATTGCGGTAATTGTGACAAAGCGGAAACAGCTGAAAGATGTCCGGGAACTGATTGGATTGAAGGTGGCATTAAAGGGGTGACCCCCGTTATCCGCTGATTTTACCCCGCATTATTAAGTCCTAAATACTTATTTTTCAGATTCATGTTTTTGAAAAGAGAATTGGACAGAACCCTGAAAAATATAGTATCCGTTTCATTGCTCTTCCTGATTATTGTACTTTCAGGTTGTGGTGATGCAAAGACACCAGATGATACAACCCGGTCACATGATACACTAATTGTGTCTTTTACTGCGGTTGGTGACTTGATGTGTCATGCACCAAATTTCAAGGCAGCGACTGTTGCCCCTGATTCATTTGATTTTTCCCCGATGTATGCTGAAGTAAAAGACCTGCTTTCGTCTGCTGATTTTACTTTCGGGAATCTTGAGACTGTTCTTGATTACCGGGGGGGAAAATATATCGGCTTCCCTCTGTTTAATTCACCGATGGATTATGCCAGAGCATTGAAGGAGAATGGTTTTGATGCGATTGCTACCGTCAATAATCATTCGATCGACAGGGGTGAAAAGGGGATTCTTCGAACCATAGATATTCTGAATCAGTATAATCTCCCATCCTTTGGCACCTATACTTCACAAAAAGACCGTGACTCCATTCGCGTATTTTTGATCAATGGGCTCAGGGTGGCTGTTGTTGGATTTACTTATAGCACGAATGGTAATCCGGTTCCAAAGGGGAAGGATTGGCTTGTGAACCGAATCACTGAGCCATTGATTGCAGCAGATCTGAAAAAAGCTGCTTCGCTGAATCCTGACCTGGTTCTCTGCTATTTCCATTTTGGTGAAGAGTATCAAAAGGAACCCAATGCGTATCAACGTAACACCGTCAATTTTGCCATCAAGCACGGTGCAGATATTATTATTGCATCACATCCCCACGTCATGCAGCCCGTAGAGTTTTTTAAGCCTGTAAGCGGACGGATTGATTCCGGTTTCGTAGCATATTCACTCGGAAACTTTCTTTCGAATCAGCAATGGAGATACTCTGATGCAGGTGTAATTCTGAACTTCTCAGTTGAAAAAACAGATTCCTTACGATTGCGTGATGTTTCATTCGTTCCTACATTTTGCTACAAAGGTGTGATTGACGGGAAACTAACCTACAGGATACTACCATCTGAAATGTATGGTGATGTTGAGAAGTACCCATTTGTATCTGCCACTGACAGAGTAAAAATTGAGGAATCACTTCATGACACAAGGCAGATTATGACTCAATACAGTAATCGTATCCGGTGGGAGCAACTGGGCAGATGAGTCTGGTTAAAAAAACACCCCTGGCACTGATTTTTACAGTTGTTTTCGTCGATCTTCTGGGTTTTGGTATCCTTGTGCCAATTCTCCCGGCGTTTGCAGTTACTCAGCTGGGTGCATCGGAATCATTCGTAGGGGTAGCTATAGCTACATACTCTTTTATTCAGTTTTTGTTTAATCCGGTATTCGGATCGTTATCAGATAAATATGGCAGACGGCATATCATCGTTTTTACCCTGTTAATCAATGCAACAGGTTATATTATTTTTGCTTTCTCCCACTCCTGGTGGATGCTTTTGCTTTCACGTGTTGTATCAGGTATTGGTGGTAGTACCATCGGTGTTGCCCAGGCGTACATTGCAGATGTAACCACTAAACAGGAGCGTGCAAAGGGAATGGGACTGATAGGTGTAGCGTTCGGTCTGGGATTTGTTTTTGGTCCATTGATCGGCGGGGTATTAGCAGAATTCGGTTACATGGTCACTGGTTTTGCTGCTGCAGGTGCATCTCTCACGGCATTCGTCTTCTGCTTTTTCTTTTTACCTGAACCACCGAACAAAGTTTTTGGTGGTAAAAAGGATAAGGTGTTTGATTTCCATGCAGCGAAACGGGTATTGTCAAACTCCACAATTGCCATACCAATTCTTCTTGTCTTCATCATCATCTTTTCCGTTGCTAATATTTACGGTACTCTTGCCATGCTTGGTGTAAAAATACTTGGGTTCTCTGATTTTCAAAATGGCCTGCAGTTTGGTGTGATAGGCATTGTGAGTGCAATAGTTCAGGGGGGATTTGTCGGGCGATTGTCTAAACGGTTACAAGACCGGATGCTTATTGTGTCTGGGGGCATTTTTATGTCGATCGGATTAGCAGGTATTCCACTGGCTGGGGATTTTTGGAGTCTGGCGGCTGTTGTTGCCATTCTTTCCGTAGGTTCTGGAATATTACAACCTACTTTGCTGAGTCTGGTTTCGAAAGTAGCACCTGAAAATGAGCAGGGACTTGTGTTGGGTATGAATCAGTCAGTTGCCTCATTTGCCCGGATGCTGGGTCCATTATGGGGTGGCTTTGCCTTTCAGTATTTAGGTTACAGTATCCCATTTTTCACCGGAGCGGCATTTACTGTTGTGATTATTTTATTTAGTATATTCTATTTCACCAAATTCATAATCATTGATTAACCCGAGGTCTGCCCCTTTGTTCTCTGTAGGTTCCATATCGATATCGCGTGCACTGCTTCTAGCCCCAATGGAAGACATTACTGATGTTTCATTCCGCCTGATTTGCCGTCGGTTGGGTGCAGATGTTGTTTATACAGAGTTTGTGAATGCAGAAGGGCTTGTGCGAGGGTCCGAAAAGACACACAAGAAACTTGAAATAGTTGATCAGGAACGTCCCGTTGGGATTCAGATTTACGGTAACAATATAGCATCGATGGTAGGTGCTGCCAGATTTGCAGAACAGCATAGACCGGAACTGATAGATATTAATGCCGGTTGCTGGGTAAAAAATGTAGTTGGCTGCGGAGCTGGTGCAGGTTTACTGAAAGACCCGGAATACCTGCAACAAATGGCTTCTGAAGTTGTAAAAGCTGTAGCATTGCCCGTCACCGTTAAAACTCGTATTGGCTGGGATGAATCCACCAAACACATAGTTGAGATCGCGAGGCGACTGGAAGATGTTGGCATAAAAGCCCTGACTGTTCACTGTCGCACAAGGTCTCAGGGACATAACGGAAACCCGGATTGGTCATGGATAGATAAGGTAAAGGCTTCAGTCTCAATTCCAATAGTGTTGAACGGTGGGGTTATGACTCCAGCGGATGCTCTGAGGGCATTCAATGAAACCGGTGCTGATGCTGTGATGATTGCCCGTGGTGCGATCGGAAATCCCTGGATATTCAGTGAGATTAAGAATCTGTTCGAAGGTAAGGAAGAAGCCCTTACTCTGTCAGAGGAGATGAGGATTCAAACCTGTTTGGAGCATCTACGACTTGCTGTTGAGGTGAAAGGTGAGCGCCGGGGAGTGCTCGAACACCGGAAATTTTATTCTGGCTACCTGAAAGGAATGCGTAATGCCAGCAGAGCTAGAATGGAACTGATGCAAGTATATACTTATTCTGAAGTTGCAGATATCCTCAATAGGTTTTCATCGTTTCTTTCATCACCACAGGAAGATTCTTTTGTTCCGCGCGAAAGCAGGGAGGTGTCATGAAATCGATATTAAACCTGCCACAGCGCAAAGTGCCCGATGTACTTGCTTTTATTCTCTCCACACTCTTTGTGCCCCCGATAACCACCCTGGCGGCGTATATGATGTTTCTTGTTTTGATTGAAGACAGGATTCCTCAGCGATGGATGTTTATTGCTGATATCTTCGTTTTTAGTATACTTATTCCTGTTGGTGCATATTTCTACCTCATGTCTGTGAAGAAGATCAAATCGATTGACGCTGAGCATAAAGAGGAACGAAACCTACCCTATATGATCACAACCACTTCGCTGGCGTTAGGGTTTATTGCATTGCTGTTTACTGATGTGCATGACGGATTAAAGCTTCTGCTATTCGGATATCTGATTCTTTCTTTAATCGTATTTGGCATTAACCTGTTCTGGAAAATCAGTGCACATGCTTCAACATTAAGTGCTCCTGTAGGCGCCTTTCTTTTTCTTCACCTGCAATATGGTGTGTTCCACCCTTCGTTTTTCCTGATCATGGGACTTTTACTGGTGGCTGTTGGATGGTCCAGAGTCTTTTTAAAATTTCACACTGTTATGCAGGTGATTGCTGGTACGGTGCTTGGCTTTACCGTGATGTTCGCATGTCTCTCATTACTGATGGTGATTGTATGATGGATAAAAAGCAAATTATTAAAACGCTCGATACAGTGGCCGACTTACTTGAGGTCAAAGGAGAAAACAAGTTCAAGATTGCTGCCTTCAGGAACGCGTCTATCGCATTAAGGCAGTTTGCTGAAGACTTAGAACCGCTGATTGCTGCAGGAAAAGTCACTGATATTAAAGGTGTGGGAAAAGGAATTGCTGCAGTAGTGCAGGAATTGGCAGAAACTGGTGAATCCTCCATGCTTGATGAGTTACGAAGAGATGTTCCGGATGGATTGGAGGATTTACTGAAGGTACGAGGGCTGGGACCCAAAACAGTTATGAATCTGTATCAGAAGGCAGGAATAACCTCTCTCGTTCAACTGGAGCTTACTGCAAAATCACCCGATGGGGCTAAAACTCTTGGCATCACCGAGAAGAAGAAAGAGCAAGTTCTGGCGTCATTACAGGAGTTGCGTGCTAATCAGGGTAAGATTCTTCTGCACAAAGCATTCAGCATCGTTGATGAAGTGAGCATGAAACTGGCGAATATGCATGGTATCGAAAAGTTTGAGCTGACTGGTGATCTCAGACGAATTGCTGAGATGACTTCAAGAATTGAATTTGTTCTGCTGGTAAATGGAGATGTACAAACTGAAGGGCAGTTCCTTTCTGTTGATGTAACCGATGATGGATTAAGGATTGATGATTATACAGCACCCGTAATACTGTACCTCACAAAAACAGAATCAGAGTACGCTGCAACACTGTTCGCAACTACTGGTTCAAAAACATATCTGGCAACTTTACCAACGAATCAGGTAAAGGGGGATTCGGAAGAGGAGATTTATAAGAGTTTGGGAGTCAGCTATGTACCTCCTCAGTGGCGTGAACCAGAATTGTATAACCTGACTGGTGATCGCCAGCTTCAAGCCGTTCCGCTATCTGCGATGAAGGGGTTAGTGCACTTCCATACCACGTGGTCGGACGGAGCTAATACGCTTGAAATGATGGCTAACGCAGCGGCTGAAGAAGGTTTTGAGTACATCGCAGTGTGTGATCACAGTAAATCTGCCGGGTATGCTGGCGGGTTGAATGAAAAAAGAGTGCTGGATCAGCAGCAGGAGATCGCTGATTTGAATGAAAAGTCAGCTGTTAGGATATTTTCAGGTATTGAGTCTGATATTCTGAAGGATGGCTCTCTAGATTATGCAGACGATTTTTTGTCAAATTTTCACTGTGTGGTAGCATCAGTGCATAACTTGTTTGAGCTTCCGGAGGATGAAATGACTGCAAGAGTCATTAGAGCGGTTGAAAATCCGTATACAGATATAATAGGTCATCCAACCGGGAGGCTGCTTGCACAGCGTGCTCCGTATAAAATTGACATGAAGAAGGTGATCGATGCCTGCTCCCGAAATAGTGTGGCAATAGAGATCAATGCTGCTCCTCAAAGACTTGACCTTGACTGGAGACTTTATCGATATGCACTGGAGCAGGGAGTAAAATTTGCCATCAACCCGGATGCACATGCAACGAAAGAGATTAAGAATATCCGGTTTGGACTCATGATGGCAAATAAGGTGGGAATACCTCAGAAGGAAATCATTAACTCATTAAAATGTAATGAGTTTAAGGCATTTCTTCAAAGAAAGGTAAGCAGGAAATTATGAGTGTTGAGAATGATACTCCATTAGTCCTAACAAAGATTCGATCGGGAGCAGGGGTCATTACCCTGAACCGTCCCGATAAAAGAAATGCTTTATCACCCGAAATGGTGAAAGAATTAAATAGTGCTCTGCTCCGATTTGAGCAAAATAATCAGGTAAGAGTCATAATTGTTACGGGAGCAGGGAAAGCATTTTGTGCGGGAGCAGACTTAAAATACCTTCAGCAGTTGTCACAATACTCCATAGCCGAAAATCTTACTGATTCGGAGCACATTGCCTCACTCTTTCTGGCAATGTATAATCTGAATAAACCTGTCATTGCGGCAGTCAATGGTCCCGCGATTGCTGGTGGATGCGGATTAGCCACAGCTGCGGATTGGATCATCGCACATCCGGAGGCTAAGTTCGGGTATACTGAAGTGAAACTGGGTTTTGTGCCGGCTATTGTATCATATTTATTATTAACACGTATGCCTGTTGCAAAGGCGAGGCAATTAATTCTTTCAGGAGATATAATTGATGCAACTACAGCGCTTCATTCGCAACTTATCGATGGGATTTCGGGTGATCCGCTGACTATGGCGTTTGAGATGGCAGAGAAACTCATGAAAAACAGTAGTGAGGGAATGGGATTCGTTAAGCAGTTGCTTCGACGATTTGTTTCTCCATCGGCTGATAGTGCTTTTCAATCGGCGGCTGTGGTGAATGCTCTGAGCAGGACAGGTACAGACTTCAAGGCAGGACTAAAAAAGTTTCTCGATAAACAATGATTCTTCCGGACTTCAAAAGACAGGAGTATACTATGGATTTAAAGGCAACAATCAGAAATGTACAGGATTTTCCGAAACCGGGTATTGGTTTTAAGGATATTACCACACTTCTCAAAGACCCAGTGGCATTGAAGGAGGCTACTGCCCGATTTCTCAGCCTGATTGGTGATCAGAAGATTGATAAAGTTGTTGGGATAGAATCCCGCGGGTTCGTGATTGGTGGCATACTTGCGGATAAGCTTCATGCAGGTTTTATCCCCGTAAGAAAGCCGAAGAAATTGCCAGCCCCAGTGTATAAGGAGTCTTACACGCTTGAGTATGGCACTGATTCAATAGAGATGCACATTGATGCCATTCAGCCGGGTGACAATGTGATTTTGCATGATGACTTGCTTGCAACTGGTGGTACCGCTGAGGCAGCTATCAAACTTATTGAGAAGGCAGGTGGAAATATCGTTGGAATTCTCTTTATTGTTGAGCTCTCATTCCTCAATGGCAGAGCCAAACTTGGAAACCACCCTGTACATGCACTTGTGGAGTATGACGGGGAATAACATCCCACCACCATTATATTAAAAACCCCCGATGAAGTAATTCACGGGGGTTTTTTTTATGAAAGATTCACTGAATAGCCTCAGAATGCGCTTGAAAAACCAAAACTAAATTGTGGATATTCCCTTATCAGGTCATACTGAAGCTCTCCGAAAAGACGGATATTTCTCCTGAGCATATAACCCGTGTGCAATCCAAAGGATTTTGTATCGAGGTTTTTCTGGTCGGACTCGATCCAGTTGAAAACAAAAGCAGTATAATGAGTGCTTTTATCACCCTGAGGAGTCCATAGCACTTCAGCCATTGCTCCTTTGGTTGTATAATCTTTTGAAGGTGCAACTGAGAATGGAGTTAACAGTAAGTTATCATCTTTTCGGATAATGAACTGAGCATTCACTGCTATCTGGTCATTGACAGTAAGTGTAAGGTCTGGACCATACATGAGGGGTTTATTCTCAACTGTTCCTGCGAATGCATTTGACTGATCTTCTGTTCCATAGTAACCGAATGCACCGATTCTCAAAAAGTCGGTAATCTCCTGAGATAACCTGAGTAATCCGGCTTTTTTACCATCATTATCGTAAAGTCGCATGCTGTTCGCTCCGCCGATACCATTACCATTAACTACTGCCAGTACGATATCGGTTCCGGTTTCAAGACCCAGAGATAGCATGAAACCACGGTCGTAGGTGAGGTTGATGTTTGAGAGACCAACCTTTGGTTTATACACCTCATAGTCTTCAAGAGTAACACGAAGTTCACGCTTAAACAAAGGGTCAGAAACCTGAAACTGGCCAACCGCGAGGTCGAGATCGATGCCGAACAGATCATTGAACATGATGAAGGCGTCTTCCACACCGGCTACTTCGCCCCGCTCGCTGAAAAAGAAGTAGAAGTAGTAGGAAATGTCCTTTGCGATTTCACCGCCAGACAGAAGCTTTAATATCCAGGGGGCTTCCAGATCGAATTTATTTTGATCTGCCTTATTGTAGTTGAGGGCGCCATCCAAACGAATTGCGAAAGGAAGGTCACGAAGGAGGGAGAGTCGATCATCTCCGGTTTCTACGAAGTACCGGGGAGCATCCTTATCAGGCAGTGCAAAACCATTACCGGCAAATTCTTCTCCATACGGTTTTAAAACAGGGAATGGGCTATGACAGGTTTGGCAGCTCATGGCATATTTTCTTGCAAATGCAGGAATTGCCTGGGTTGTTGACAGGAAAGAAGAGGATAGAATAATCAGAATAAGAATAAAATGTTTCATATAATACCTCAGGGTAATACAGTGAATGATGCAAATTGTTGGTTGACTTCAATGGGTGTGGTTTCCTCAGCGGGTACGTTCAGGAAATCACCCACGGGCTTGACCAGTAAAGCATAATTGAGGATTGCTTTAACAGTATACTTTCCTGGTTTTGCGTTAGCAGGTACATTAAATGTATAGGTATCAACCTTTGTTTCCCGTGGACCAATTCTATAGTCAGTGCCCAGACTGGCAGTATTCCATTGCTGGATAGTCATGCGACCCTGATTATCAAAGTAGGGCATTCGGAAAATGCGATCACCAACGGGGACTCCATCTCTCTGAATCCCCTTAAAATCCGGGATGTTTTTGGGGATACCCATATCCTGGTAAGCGAGTACATCAGCGGCAATTGTGTACTCTTCACCTGGAAAACCTTTTTTATTCACAGGAAGGTGATAGACAGTACCATCAGATCCGGTGACTTCAACATGCAGCCAAAGAATCCGGTCTTCCACTGATCCGGAGGGGAATTTATGTCCGGTTTTACCATTAAAGAGTGCAATCGTGAAATTAATAGGTTCGCCGGGTTCAAGCTCTTCAATATCCGGGTTGATACGTATTTCGACAGTACCACGGACTTTACCGGGATCATGCGCACCATGGAAGAGGTGAAGGCGGGTGTCAGGGTATGTGTTGCCCATCGCAGCGAATTTCATTTCGCCTTTAGGCATGTGACAATCCTGGCATTGTACACCCTGTGTATAGTAAGGACCAGCCTTCCATTCAAGGTGGGTGGATTTCACCCATACGTCATAAGGACTTTTCTCATTATGACAGATGCCGCAAAAATCACCAGTCTTTAATAAGGGGTTTGCTTTGATTGAATGGGCGGGAGATTCGACCCCAGACAAGCGGGTAGAAAATTTGGTCTTACCGGGTTCAACGACATAGTTAAAATTATAGGGAGTATCTCCGGTAAAACCTGTGATGCTATGACATACTTCGCATGAGACCCCCTCATTTGCCCGGGTATTTTCTTTTGGTGCCGGAGGCGGGAAGACCTTCCCATCCATCAGTGCAAGTGGTGAATGGCAGCCATTACAACCGGCCTTAACCTCTGCAACCTTTGGGTCTTTTTCTGCGTGCGGAACTGCAAGTTCAAAATACTCGATTTCATCCCAATGATGCGTGTATGCCTGTGACATCATGGACTGCTTCCATTGGACATAAAAGGTCGTATGGCAGGAGGTGCCACAAAACTTTGGGGTTTCAAATTTGTCATAGGTATGACTACCTATTCCCGAAGGAGTCTGTGCAAAGACAACCGAAAGTGTCAGGCACAAAAATAGTGTAAGTGCACCTTTCATTGTATGCCTCAAGATGTGTTTATGATGTGATCGTGTACGTTAAAATAATCAATTACCTTGACTTAATCAGCAATTTCCTTTTCTCCAAAACCATGGCAGCAATTATGGATGCAGCATCATCAATTGAGCATTGCCCCAGATTGATGATAGCATGATAAAGGTTACTGTCATCGGGATCTTTCCCGTAATGATGTTTAACATAGTCACGCCGGGCTGCATCTTCCTTTTTGATAAAGGCCCTGGCATCTTTTTCCTGCATATCATAGTAATACATCATGTTCTTTACACGTAATTCAACAGGACCAATCAGGCGGAAGTGCAGTGCATTATTCAGTTTGCCAGCTATGATTGTACTGCCTCTGCCAACCAGAATCACATTACCCAGCATGGCGAGGCTTAGGATTGCCTCATTGGCTTTCCGCAGTAACACTCCGGTAGGGGGGTGCATTCCCAGCATCTCCTGTATCATCTCCTGGATTGGGTGAGAGCGGTCTTCTTCCAGGTATTGAGCAAACCGTTCTGGGATATTCTGAGATTCGATGATTTTATTGATGAGTGTTTTATCGAAGTAAGTGAATTCGAGTTGATGCTGTTGTAACAACGAAATCACTGATTCAAATACTCTGTCAGCCCCGGTACCGGTTTCGCGGGAAATAGTAACGGTTGGAGACGGGTCGCTTTTAGGGCGGGGAAATAGTTTCTGGTTCTCCGGGAAATGGAGGTCCAGGTATTTTTTGGCTTTAGCCAGGGTGCCATCTTGCAGCATTGTCGTATCCTTTCTTTTGGTTTTCAAGAAGAAAGAATGATTATGAAGGATCAAAACTTCAGTTGTATTGTAACATTATTTTTTATGAAAGTCAAATGGGGGATTACGGGGATAAAAAAACCCCGGCTGATAAAGCCGGGGTTGATAAAGAAACCGAAGGGATGATGTCAGCGCAACAGCATCATTTTTTTCTGGGCGGAGAATGTTTCCTTCGCACCGGTTGCAGTGATGCGGTAAATGTACATACCGGAGCTAAGGTGCTCTGCATTAAAATCAACTGTGTAAGCACCCGGATTATATTTTTTCATCCCCAATGAGGCTACTTTTTCACCAGTAAGGTTAAAGATATCAATTGATACGCTACTTTCCTCTTTTACAGTGAACCCAATTTTTGTAGTTGGGTTAAATGGATTCGGATAGTTTTGCATCAGACTGAATTCATCAGGAACAATACCATTTACTTCTTCGGCATCAGTAGTTACATCATATTGTACTGCATCGAAAAAGATAAATCCTTTTTTTGAACCGGCAGGAGTTTGTTTAACCACAAGGCCTAAGAGCTTTATTTCTCCGGTTCCAGGAACCTGAGAGAGTGGCACAGTTTTGATTTTCCAACCAGTCCAGTTCAAGGTATCTACCACTACAATCGCTGTACCCGACTGATCATAACCAAAGTGGTATTCAACAATATTGTTACTTAAATCACCATATACCCAGGCACCGAACATTCCGGTTCTGCCTGATCCAACGGAAGGAGGAGTAGTATTTGTAACGGCAGCAACTCCCGCAGTTCCGGTGAACTCGTAATTCATTTTACCACTTTTGGTTCCGGAAACCTTTTGAGTGGTTGTGGTACCGAAACTGGTAGTAGTAGGGTTTGTACCAGTCGTTAAAGGACTCAGGTCAGGGTCCTGCCAGGTACCAGTCGCTTCGAAATCCTCAATAATAGTACCGTTGGTGACAATGGTGTGGTCAGTACGGAAATGAATATAGACAGGATCGACAAACGGAATTCCATCTTTATCCTTGATGCCACCTTTCAATTCGATCCGATAATGGGTATTTGGATCAAGAGTCACGCCAGGTTCTGCAGTTAATTTCCCAATTCCATTCTCGAAAGAAGTGACGGGATTCTTAAAAGCAATAATATTGCCAGCAGGGTTTATA
>JAEXTR010000170.1 GCA_023406915.1 Bacteroidota bacterium | reverse complement strand
ATATCAAACTGGATTATACCGTTACAGTAGATGCAGATGCAGTGCCTGATGGTGAAATTATCCGGTGCTGGCTCCCTTACCCAAAAGATGATGTGCTCCGTCAGAAAAATATCCGACTCCTTTCTGTTAACGCCCCGGATTATGTAGTTGCCCCCGATCACTACCTGCAACGGACGATCTACTTTGAGAAAAAGGCTGAAAAGGGAAAACCTACCGTCTTCAATACCGTGCTGGAATATACTGGATATGCTGATTATGCCGGAGTGGACTTTTATGCACCAGCTACCGTTACAAAAGACCCGGATCTTGTACGGTTCTATACAAAAGAGGAACCCCCCCACATTATATTCAGTGATAAAATAAAAGATTTATCCAGGTCTATTGTAGGTGATGAGAAGAATCCGGCGACTATCCTGAAACTGATTTATGACTGGATGAATGCAAATATCCCCTGGGCAGGAGCGCGTGAGTATTCCACTATTCCCAATATCTCTGAATATTGTGTTGATAAGAAATATGGTGATTGCGGTATACAGTCATTGCTGCTGATTACTTTATGCCGGTATAATGGTATTCCTGCGAAGTGGCAGAGTGGCTGGATGGTGTTGCCTGATGAGGTGAATCTGCATGACTGGTGTGAGGTGTACCTTGACCAGTATGGCTGGTTCCCTGTTGATCCGTCGTTTAAATTACTGCCCGCGGATAATGAAAAGGTGCGCTACTTTTATGTAAATGGCATTGATCCTTATCACTTTGTGGTGAATAATGATATCAGTAAACCGCTATATCCTGCTAAAATATACCCGAGGTCTGAGACGGTGGATTTTCAGCGTGGCGAACTGGAATGGCGCGGCGGTAACCTCTATTTTGATGTGTGGGATTATGATATGAAGGTTTCTTACACCCCGGTTGAACAGTAGGAGTTTTGTATGAAAAAAATAGTGCTTCTGATACTTTTTCTGATTCCTGCGCTTTTTGCACAGGATGAACCCCTCTCGGATTACCCCTTCGGTGGTGGTGGTGGATTCATTGCCGCCTGGACAATCCCGGCAGTGGATGCCCTGAATGCCCAGTTAAAAAGCTTCGGCACTGATAACATAAGTACGGGTGGTTTTTTCTCTTCCGGCGGTGCAGGTTTCTTTTATCCGGCTATAATACCGAATCTTCGTATAGGTGGTATAGGGTTCAGTGGTGTTGCAACGGCAGAGGGAATGAACAATGGTGACTTTGTTGAAGCGCGGTATCACTACAGCCTTGGCGGGCTTACGGTTGAGTACACCCTTCCTTTTACCCGCGCGGTCGCAATCTCTATAGGAGGTATCTTCGGTGCAGGTGAAAAGAAAATCGAACTCTTCCGCAACAAAGGCGGATTCGACTGGGGTTCGATCTGGAATGAAGCATCCAGTGTATCGGGAAATGCATCATCCCAGCACCGCACCCTCACTTCAGTGTTTTTTGCGGTGACGCCCACACTGAATATTGATATCCCACTCCACCGTTTTATTGCACTCAGATTGGGTGCCGGGTATTCACTTGCATTCGGTGATGACACCTGGAAAGGTGATAATGATAAAACAGTTGCCAATGTGCCAAAAGACCTTCATGGCAGGGCTTTCTTTGCCCATGCAGGTATTTTCTTTGGATTTTTCTCATTTTAGCAAGTAAAGGAACTATGAAAAAAATGCTTGTGACCGGCGCAGCCGGTTTTATCGGAAGCAATTATGTGAATCATCTGCTCCGGACCAGGAACGATCTTCTCATTGTTAACCTTGATAAATTAACTTATGCAGGTAATCTTGAGAACCTGAAATCATCGGAACACCACCCTAATTATGTCTTCAGGCGCGGTGATATCACGAATGCCGAATTAGTGCATAACCTTTTCAGGGAGTATCAGTTTGATTATGTTGTGCATTTTGCAGCCGAATCGCATGTTGATCGCAGTATTCTCGGTTCCCGTGTTTTCTTTGAAACCAACGTAATTGGTACGAATGTGCTTTTGGAAGCCGCCAGAAAGTATGGGATCGAGCGATTTCTACAAGTATCAACTGATGAGGTGTACGGAAGCCTTGGTGCAGAAGGTAAGTTCAGTGAGATGACCCCGCTATCACCCAACAGCCCATATTCCTCAAGCAAGGCGGGTGCTGATATGATGGCGCTCTCATTCTACCACACGTATGGCTTACCCGTGCTGGTTACCCGTTGCTCAAATAACTACGGACCTTATCAGTTCCCCGAGAAACTTATTCCATTGATGATAATAAATGCCCTCAACGGGAAGAAACTCCCAGTGTATGGGGATGGAATGAATGTGCGCGACTGGATATATGTGACAGACCATAACAAGGCGATTCATCTCGTGCTTGAACATGGCAGACTGGGTGAAGTGTACAATATCGGTGCAAGTACAGAAAAGCCGAATATTGAAATTGTAAAACTCATTCTTTCGGAGCTCGGGAAGGGTGAGGAAATGATTGAGTATGTAAAAGACCGACCTGGTCATGACCGCCGGTACGCCATAGACTCCAATAAAATTGAATCTGAGCTTGGCTGGAGGCCGGAACACTCATTCGCGGATGCGATGAAGATGACCATTGCCTGGTATCTTGATAACCGTGAATGGTGGGAGCGGATCATTTCCGGCAGCTATACAGCGTATTATGAAGAGCAGTATGGCAACAGATAATCAACAAGTGAAACAAGGACTCACTATGACTTTCCGTTTAACCGCAATGTTGCTGATTCTGTTACCGGCATTGCTATTTTCGCAGCAGAAATCAACAGATTTCGAGATTTCTGCCTCCACGATGATGATAAGTGTCAGCGTAGGTGGAGACTTTCTAGTAACAGGTACTTTTAGCGCCAGCAGAACCGAACGCGTTGATCAGCTTATTACCCGACTTTTTGTGCAGGAAATGGCACTGAAGAAAGATACGCGGATTGATCCTAAAAAGTTGAGATATGCTCTGCGGGGTATTATTCTGAAACGCCGAACAGGGGAAACAATCCCGGTTGATCTTGCCCGGTTCAGAATAACAGGTGATTTTAAGCATAACCCCCAACTGCTCAATGAGGACGTCATCATCTTCCCGCAGTTGGATGAAGACCGCAACTTCTTTTTCATAGAAGGTGCAGTCAATAATCCTGGCAGGCATCAGTTTGTTGATGGTGATAAGTTGTCTGATGCTATTGAACTGGCGCAGGGTATCAGTAGGGCATACGAAAATGTTGAAAAAGTGAGGATTCTCCGCCTTTCCTATTCAGGAGAAACCGTGAATGAAATCGAGGTTGGGATTCATGACGACTTTTTATTGCAGCGGGGAGACCGGATTATCACTGTGACAGATGAAACACAGCGAAAGGATTTTCGCGTCGTAGTGCTTGGAGAAGTGAAAAATCCTGGCCTCATACCGATCACGAAAGGTACAACCACTGTTGAGCAGGCAATTAAACTTGCCGGTGGCTTTACTGAAGATGCAGCTACGGATAAGATACGTATGTATGACCGGAACATGTTTCCGGCTGACTACTTCAGGCAGACCTACGGTTATGCCATTGATGATGAGGATGCGAAGGTGAACCCTTACATCGCTGATTTCCTGATACGGGCAGAGGCGGAAATACTTACCAGGATGTCGAACCTGACTGAACAGGATACATCATATTTCTATCTGGAATCGAAGCTTCACTCCGTATTTGGTGCTCAGACTATTGATATTCAGGATACAGCCCGTGCCGCCAGTATTGTAGTTCGGGACCGTGACTTTGTAATCGTGCCTGCAAAAGACCGGTTTGTAACGGTCATGGGGCAGGTAAGGAAGCCGGGTAAGTATCCCTACCGGGAGGGGTGGCTGTATGAGGATTATATACGCGCTGCCGGTGGTACAGGTGAATTTGCTGAAGAGGATATCATGGTAATCAAGGCCTATACCAGAGAATGGTTAAGCGTTGAGAACCCAAAACTAAAACTGGAATCAGGTGATTACATTTATGTGCCACGATCACCAGCCAGGTCATTTAACTACTACGTTGGACAAGTGGGCACGTATCTGGGAATTGTTGGTAGTGTAGCAACAGTGATTCTGCTGCTTACTCAGTTTAGCAAGTAAAGAGTTATTCGGGATGTTATAAAAAGCCGCTGTAATGCGGCTTTTTTTATTTTAAATGATCAGCCAAATGATTGCAGGTTGTTTCGGAATCAGGCCGGGGAAAGCAACATTATCTACGGACCAGCTGCCAGATATGTGCTAATTAAAAAGATTTCATAATTTATAGAAATTATTGGCGTATGATATTTGGAACCACAATACTGGTTTCAGCCTTTATTGAACAGCTGTTCAGGAATTTACACAAATAAAAGAGCGGTCAAAAACAGGGGTTAGTCAGATATGCGATGGAAAAATATTTAAACTTTTTTTAACATTTCGCTTGACTTTTGGTTAAAACTGCCGTAAGTTTAGAGTCTGTTTTGATTGACACTTTGATGTTACGTTCTTTGATGCGAATGACAAGCGAATGCCCGACGGGAAAAAATAAAAATTCGAAAGAATAAATATTTTTTTCAAAAAGGCTTGACACGAAAGAAATTTTTAGTTATGTTTGAAGTCCCTTTTGGAAACAATAAGGGAACGTTCTTTGAAAGAGTGGATGCATTTAACGAAGAGTTAAATGGAATGACGCACACACACTGTGTGTATGGGACACACAATGTTTAATTCCTTTATAACGGAGAGTTTGATCCTGGCTCAGGACGAACGCTGGCGGCGTGCCTAACACATGCAAGTCGACGAGAAGGGAGGGTAGCAATACTTTCCCGGAAAGTGGCGCAAGGGTGCGTAACACGTAAGCAATTTGCCTTTAGGACAGGGATAACGTTGAGAAATTAACGCTAATACCTGATGATGCAGCGGCATCGCATGATGATGTTGTTAAAGTCTACGAGATGCCTAGAGATAAGCTTGCGGCTGATTAGCTAGTTGGTAGGGTAACGGCCTACCAAGGCGACGATCAGTAACTGGTCTGAGAGGATGATCAGTCACACTGGAACTGAGATACGGTCCAGACTCCTACGGGAGGCAGCAGTGAGGAATATTGGGCAATGCCCGCAAGGGTGACCCAGCAACGCCGCGTGGAGGATGAAGGTCGTAAGATTGTAAACTCCTTTGGAGGGGGACGAAAAACTGAGTCTAAAGGGCTCAGGTTGACGGTACCCCTAGAACAAGCCCCGGCTAACTACGTGCCAGCAGCCGCGGTAATACGTAGGGGGCAAGCGTTGTCCGGATTTACTGGGTGTAAAGGGCGCGCAGGTGGGTTTGTAAGTCAGAGGTGAAAGCCTGGAGCTCAACTCCAGAACTGCCTTTGAAACTACAAATCTTGAGTGCAGAAGAGAGAAGCGGAATTCCAGGTGTAGTAGTGAAATACGTAGATATCTGGAAGAACACCAGTTGCGAAGGCGGCTTCTTGGTCTGTCACTGACACTGAGGCGCGAAAGCGTGGGGAGCAAACAGGATTAGAGACCCTGGTAGTCCACGCTGTAAACGATGAATACTAGATGTCGGGTTTTTACTCGGTGTCGCAGCTAACGCATTAAGTATTCCACCTGGGAAGTACGATCGCAAGGTTGAAACTCAAAGGAATTGACGGGGGCCCGCACAAGCAGTGGAGCATGTGGTTTAATTCGATGCAACGCGAAGAACCTTACCTAGGCTTGAAATGCAAGAGACAGGCTATGAAAGTAGCTCTCCCCTTAAAAGGCTGTTGCACAGGTGCTGCATGGCTGTCGTCAGCTCGTGCCGTGAGGTGTTGGGTTAAGTCCCGCAACGAGCGCAACCCCTACCATT
>JAEXTR010000153.1 GCA_023406915.1 Bacteroidota bacterium | reverse complement strand
ACCCTGAGCAAACTGCAGCGTGTAGTCCACGCTACTATTCAGATTACCGATATTTCTCTGAAACAAAGAGAGAGTTACACCATAGACGCTGCCAAAATCAACATTTGTAAACTTACCATAGTCAGCGGCAGCGTATGTGCTGACGAATTCCACCCCAAGCAGGTCTCTGATATCTTTGTAAAAAAATGAGAGCTGTGTGCCAAGTATCTCCGCAATTGACTGCTTCAAGCCAAACTCGTATTGAATCGTAAGTTCTGGTTTCAGGTCCGGGTTCCCCATCACACCATAACTGATACCGCCTGCCTGTAAATCTTCAAGAATGGAATAATCTGCATTACCATACAGGAGTCCCAAACCGGGTAATTGATAAAAATGACCGTACGAGAAGTACACTGACGCAGTAGTGGTGAGAGGAAAACTAAAACCTAACCTCGGAGCAACGGCATATTTCACTTTCGTTTCCACCAGTGTTGACTTCGGAGCACCAGAGATTGCATTTGCCGGGTTTTGAAAATCACTGGGAATTCTACTGTTTGCGTTAAAAAACTCAAAACGAAGTCCGGCACGCACTACAAGATCACCCAGCTCAACTCTATCCTGAATGTATGCTGCCCCCTGAGATGGATGATACGTCTGTAATCCTGGTTGCTTTGGGTACTGATATACTGGTTTAAGTACCTGCACCCCATCAATGGTTGTAGATACAAAGAATCCTGGAGGTCCAAAAACAATCTCTGACACCTGCGCTTCAAGACCTGCCTCTATCATATTAATTCTGTTTAACTGCCAGGTAAAATCACCCTTTGCAATAAAAGATGAGGTGCTTTGACGGTACCTGCCAAGGTCAACTCCCTGCACGATTGCACCATCCTCATAATTGGCATCTCCTTTTGGATCAGCGGCCTGCAGGTATCTGGGGTCCTCCAGTTCCTTGTATTTATAACTCTCATAAAGAAAGTAATTATGCCGGAAATTTAGTTTGTAAAACATCACCGGTGATAATGTATGAGTGATGCCAAGTCCATGCGCCAGGGATGTAGTATAATTATTCAGTGTACCATCTGGATTAAGCCTGAATGAATGATTGTAACTTTTGGCGTCTGAATAGTTCAGTGTTGCCTGATAAAAAATCTGGAAATCACGGATAGACTGATTTGTAATTTTTGCCTGCCCGGAAAAGTCCTTCATGGTGTTCATTGGAACAACTTCATTATCCCCTGTGGGTAAAAAGATTCTTTTCTCAAAATCACTGGAATCGAAAGGGGTGAATCTTCGGATACCAGACATCCAGCCATCACTCCAATATGCCCTGCCGCTGAGGAAGAAAGTTGTTTGTGGTATTCCCGTTGGACCACTCAACGAGAGTTGTACATTACGGATACCAAGTGGATTGATTTCATCAATCCGGGGATATCTTTTCGTATCGGTGGCATAGTAATCACCCAGATAGGCTTCTCCGGATATTTCAAATCGATCGCTACCTGTACGAAGCACCGCATTCACAACGCCTGACATTGCCTGCCCGTATTTTGCATCAAAAGTACCTGAGATTACCTGCACCTCTTCAATGATAGACTTGTCAATTGAGAGCATGGAAGCATTGTTGAAAGGATTATTTACTGTGACACCATCTATCTGGTATTGTACCTCACCTATTCTACCTCCCCGGAAGTGTCCGTCTACTACGCCCGCCTGAAGATTGACGATCTCGTTCAGGTTCTGTACAGGCAGACTCTTTATGTCATCCTTATTGACTGAAGAAACACTGCTTGTCTGATTGAATTCGACCAGCGGTTTCTTCGCAACCACGATCACTTCTTCACCTTTAATAACTTCCTTCGTAAGCACTACATCCAGAGTCTTCGTTTGATCACCTGATACACGAACATTTTCAACAATCTTCGTCGTGTACCCGATAAACTGGAAGCGAATCGTGTATACGCCGGGTCTGACATTAAGGATGATATAATGACCCTCAACGTCTGTAGCAGCTCCCATGGTTGTTCCATCGATCAGAATATTTGCAAAGATCAATGGTTCGCCGGTTTCATCAGTTACCGTCCCGGCAAGCTTACCGGCTGTCTGGGCGAGACCCTGGTGAAAAAACGCTGTCAGTAGAAGAACTAAAAAAAGTAAAGTAAAAAGTGTCCGTACTCTCATAGAAGCTCCGAGAGAAAATTTCGGTGAATAACAAAAAGCCGGACAAAACAACAGTTTTGTCCGGCTTACATATCAGTTTCTATTTCAGATACATCATCTTACCAGTAGTGCTGATAAAACGTGCACCGGTGGAAAGACCAGTGAGGCTTAATTGATAGAAATAAACACCAGAGGACCAATTATCTGCTGCAATAGTAAATTCATTGAATCCCGCCTGCTGTGGGAGGGTGTTTGTAAAAACTTCTTCACCCAAAGCATTGAATACCGAAAGTGTTACAATTCCATTTTCAGGAAGCGAGTAACGGAGCGTTGTTGCAGGATTGAATGGATTTGGATAATTCCCCTGAATCTCGATGCTGTTAGGCAGTACAGTCACTTCATCCTGTACATCCACAATGACGGTATTGGGGTCCATAACCATCCATGCACAAGCCGGACCACCATCGTGTTCACGGAACCACCATGTGCGTGTTCCATAGTTTGCCAATGTATCATCAAATGAATCACCATCAGCGAGCATGACACCCATGAAAAGAAGCTTATCACTGAGACCTGCATCATACCCTAATTTGGTAAGATCAATTTTCATCTCTACCGAATATCCTTCATCAACATCGGTATTATTATTGACAGTTGAGTTCCCTTTTAGGGCTACTGCATACGATGCTCCACCTGAATCAACAAGCGTCTGGAGATATTCATAGGCAGCTGGTTGCCCAGAGAAGTTATAATGTGTAAGTAGGCTCTTAAAGGTCATTGCATTTTCACTATTCAGTTCTGAGCGGGACCCGATCATAAAGCGTAATCCATCCATCCGGTCGTATACTTCAGTTCCCTGTATTAACTGATCATTGACATCTGCACCTAGATAAAGGTATTTACCTTTGAAGAACATTTTTACTTTTGAAAAACCCGGATCAAGCACAGGTGGACGGGGATTTCCATTTAATTCTGGCTGAAACTCACCACTTGCAAGCGCACCAGCACCTGGATATGTTTTGCGAAGAAGTGAATCGCCAAAAGCAATATCAAAACTGTAGGCACCACTCCATACTTCTTCCTGTAACCTTCCATCAATTGCCGGATCAGGGAAATTTGCGCCATTAGGAACGATGACATCAGGGTTAACTGCAGGAAGTGTGGTTGTTGAGAGTGTGACATCAGGCCTTATATGAATTCGACCCACATTGTTTGCGTTTGCATTTCCCCAAGGGCTCTGAAAATGCGTTCTGGTGGTACTGATATTTGTGGGATTACCTTCAAACAGATAGTCACAATCCCAAATACTGAAATTAAGGTTTACGACATCACCGTCTGCAGCGGTAGTATTATATCCTAGAACAGTGAGGTCAACTTTCATTTCAACTGTCCAGCTGCGATCACGTTGGGCATCATTCGATGTACCGTCGATAATTGTTACTGCATCCCATGCTTCTACCTGTTGAGGCGTTCTGGTAGTGTCATTAAAATTTCCAAATCGTCCAACAAACCTGGGTTTTGAACCAATAACTGGTGTTGTGTTCGGCAATCCTGCCAGCCACCAGGTATAGAAGTATTCTACTGCGAGCGCTGGTCTTTGTGGACTTAGTTTATCCTTCACAGACATTAAAATACCATCCCATCTTGCCCAGTCTCCGGTACCTCCGATTGATGAATCAGGGATATAGAAGCCAAGATACAATACATTGTCTTTTGCAAGAAAGCGCACGGTTGCACGGGTGGGATCAGTAATTGCATCGGGTTGAAACTCTTCACGCCATCCACTAGTGGGGAGCTTCCCTGGCTGCCCGTAGTTTATCTGGAGGACTTCTGCCTGTGCCCAGGCAGGTTCATTCAGGTTTCCATCCAGGGTGATACTACCTGAGTTGATTGTGCGTGCCCAGATAACATCCTGCCTTGTGCCAAATTGTGCATAAACTGATGATGATAGGCTGAACAGCAGGACTAGCATTCCGAAAAAATAACGATTTTTCATTGAGACTTGCCTTTCTGATATGGTAATTTGATTAGATAAAAACTTCAATAATCATTCTTGGGCTTGTCGGCTTAATGAGTGTGCCCTCGATTTTTTTGCCATTTACAATTACAGAGGTAATCGTATCACTTTTCACAGATGTCCTTAAGAATATTATGGTGCATGCACTTCCTCTGAATGTACGGTTGACGGTGTACTCTTTCCAGTCACCAGGAACACATGGATCTAACAAAAGCCCTTCCTCAGTGGCGCGTACACCCAAAATCCAGTCAGTGATTACTTTCTGGTACCAGGATGCTGACCCCGTGTACCAGGTCCAACCACCCATTCCGTAATTCGGAGATTCAGGACCATCTATATTACCAGGGGTGACATACGGTTCAGCAACATACTCATTGGGATTCATTCCGTTCTGGATGGGTGATAAACGCTGATAAGCGTTGTAGGCATTCTTCTGGTCTTTCAGTTTTGCAAACGCCCAGATGGCCCATGTTGCTGCATGAGAATACACTCCACCATTCTCTCTTCTGCCGGGGGCATAACGTGAGAGGTATCCAATCATCGTATCTGGTTTCGAATATGCTGGCGAAAGAAGAAGTGCACCGTTTTTCTTCAGTAAGTGCTTCTTAACTGCATCCATTGCCATGGTTTGCCGCTTTGGTTCAGCAATCCCGGTAATAACAGACCATGTTTGTGCATTAAGGAATATCTTTCCTTCTTTGTTCGTTGCACTGCCGATTTTCTCACCAGTATCTTTGGTTGCACGAAAATACCACTTACCATCCCAGGCGTATTTTTCAAAAGCTTTTTGTAGCAGCGCTGCATATTTCAGGTACTTTTCAGCTACGGATGGTTTTTTATGTTTGAGTGCAATCTGGCTGAAACGTTGTAGTATGCCAAATAAGAACTCAGCTAGCCAGATTGACTCCCCCTTCATATCAAGCCCTACCGCACTTAATCCATCATTCCAGTCACCAGCTCCGATCAGCGGAAGACCACGTGAACTGAACCGCTCAAGTACTTTATCAATGGCTCGAGTACAATGTTCAAACAGACTGACACTCCCCGGATGATCATAGAATGGCTCTTTGACATTCAGGATGGTATAATCATCAGTCTCATCAAGATACTGACCAATCACAAATGGCAGCCAAAGTAAATCATCAGTCATTTTTGTGGCAAGACCAGTTTCACTGATTGGATGCCACCAGTGCAGTACCGTTCCATCCTGAAACTGATGGCGGGCATGTAACTGAATCTGCTTTTTTGTAAGTTCAGGTCTAATCGGAAGATATACAAGGCTATCCTGTAACTGATCTCTGAACCCAAACGCACCGCTCTGTTGATAGTATGCCGTTCGGGCCATCAGTCTGCCCGCAATCGCCTGATACCGCAGCCATTTGTTCACCAATATATTCATCCCGGCATCAGGTGTAGAGATTGAAAAACTGCCAAGAAGATCGCTCCAGTATGCTTTTACTTCAGCGAGCGCTGAGGTTATTGCAGTTTTTTTTCTGTATTTTGCAACTACGGTACCAATTGCTGCGGTATCTTTTTGGATACCGATAAGAAACGCTGTCTCTCCATGCTGATCACTATCAATGTTCAGCCTTGTTCTGATCACTCCTACTGAATCATTCCATTTGCCTGTTTTACAGGCGAGAGAATCAACTCCTACTCCTGCCGGATTTTGCGCTGACCCGTATTGACCTATAAATGATTCCTTATCTCCGTCATAATCGACCACAGAGGTTGTGCACGCCACGAATCCCCTGTACTGATAATCAATATTCCAGTGCCCCCGATCCCCTAATGGAATTTCCCATAGCCGTTTATAAGCTGTAAGTGCGTTATACTTTGGAATGTAGTCAGTCTCGATAAACGATTTATGAAACTCTCTGTGATGATCTGCAGAACTGCCGAGACACCATTCGAAATATGAGTATACAGAAAGGCGCAGTGGTTTTTTTGTTTTATTCTGTACAGAGAAATGCCAAATTTCACAGTTGTCATGGATGGGAACAAAAAGTGTTGCTCTTACTGATACTCCCTTGTAGACAGTTTCGAATACAGTATATCCAAGCCCATAACGAATATGAAATGATGTTAACTTTGCTTTCACCGGCATCCAGGTCGGTGACCACACTTCACCAGTATCTTCATTCTTAAAATAGAAGTACTTCCCCCAGTCATCGCGGATCATATCCTGATGCCAGCGGTTAAGCCGGTTAAACTCAGAATGCTCCTTCCAGCTGAAACCGCCTCCGGTTTGAGAAACAACACATCCATAATCACCATTGGTTATTACATTGACCCAGGGTTTTGGAGTTTTAAAGTTTGTAATGACGAACTCTTCTCCGTCGTGATTAAAATATCCGTATTCTGTTTCGAACTTTTTCATGGTTTTATTTTTTACTTTTCTTTGTATCAGCAAGATGACCGTAAAACTAATCGTGTAGGAATATCAGCACGCTTGAGGGTAAAATCACCATCGTTTTCAATACTGTGTAACAGCATTTCAGCGGCTTTTCTGCCTACATCATTGATCTCTATTTTTACCGTTGTAAGTGGCGGTTGAACGTACTGTGCAAGGTAGATATCATCGAATCCCACCACAGCAATATCCTCAGGTATTCTTAATCCTGTATCCAGGATATGTTCATAGCACCCAAGTGCCATCATATCATTCGCAGCAATTATCACATCCGGAGTATTTTTGGCGGAAAGCAGTCTCTTACAGGCACTTTTTCCCCCTGCTTTCGTAAAATCACCCGCTATCAGTATCCGTTGATTTTTAGCGATTCCGTTTTCATTACAGGAACTCAGGAATCCTTCCTTACGAAGATCAGAATCAGCATTCCCCTCAGGTCCACTGATGTATGCAACTAGCTTCCTCTTCTTCTTGGTAAGAACATGATTTGTGAGCTCGAATGATCCATGATAGTTATCAATAGCCACAACATTAAAATCCTTTGCCCTGCTGCCAGAATTTATGATAACCAGAGGAATCCTGCTCTTTTCGAGAATTGCCCTTAATCTGGGCTGAACATCCGGAAGCAACAGTATCATACCACCGAGCAAACCGTTTTGTGTAAAAGTGAGGAGTTCATCCTCAAGTGCGATATATTTATGCGAACTGGTAACAATCGTAAAATACCCTTTACTGTATGCAACTTCATCAACGCCTTTAATGATCTCAGTAAAAAACTCGTCGGAAATTTCCGGCAGAATAAGTCCTATCAGATTTGATTGCTTTCTTGCAAAGTTTCTGGCAAGAATATTCGGACTATAATTCATTTCTTCTGCTATCAGTAAAATCCTTTCCCTGGTCTTCTTTGCAACTTTGGGATCGTTGCTATACACACGGGAAACCGTTGCGATTGAGACTTGAGCGCGTTCTGCTATTTCCTTGATTGTAGGTGCCATAATGTGTACTGGTTTTGTTGAAAAAAGTATGGGTGGTCCCGGCGGAACCACCCATAATGACGATTATTTTAGGAGCGTCATCTTTTTTGTAAGTAAAGTTGCATGACCGGCAGCGTCAACAGCAGAAAGACTATAGATATATACACCAGATGTAAGCTCAGATGCATTAACCTGATAGGTATGTGTTCCGGCATCGAGACTGCCATTCACAACAGACATGACTTTCTCACCCAGCAAACTGTATACATCCAGTGAAACCTGCGCCTTTACCGGCAGTGCAAAGCTGACTGTTGTCGCAGGGTTGAATGGATTCGGATAATTTTGATGCAAAGCGAACTCAACTGGCATTGAGGCACCAAGTACTACGATCTCAGAATATGTGCACTCACCGTTAAGATCGATCTGTTTCAAGCGGTAACTGTAGTTGGTATTTGGAAGGATGTTTCCATCAACATAAGCATAGGTAGAAGTATTTGATGTAGTACCATTTCCCTTAACAAAGCCGAGAGAAACGAAGGCACCATCATTCGCACTGCGCTCAATTTCAAAACCAGCATTGTTTGTTTCGGATGCGGTATTCCATTTCAATGAAACACTGTTTCCAACGTAAGCAGCTGTAAAGGAAGTCAGCTCAACAGGGACGATGTCTGGAAGCAGATTGAGTGTCCTGAGGGTACCTCCCCATTCAGAACCCCACCACTGCTTTGCATAGTTACCGTTTGCGCCCCATGGGGGAACGTTAAGGCTATAATTATCTGGATCGAAGATGTTGATCAGAATCTGAACGGATGGGGTTGAAGCATTGAAGCCAAGCACATCAAGATTGATGACCATTTCGCATGAATAGCCATTATCAACATTCGTTGAATCATAGATAGTCGTTCCTTGGGCTGCTACACCAACTCCTGAACCGGCACCGGCTGGGGCATTTGTTTCGAAAACAAACTGTGGGACGTTGTTTACAACACCTACATACATCTTGAATTCTTTTTCTTCGTTCGCAGAATTCTTGATCTTCATAAACATTCCGTCGCCTTCCCAGTCAAACCGGCAAACCTGTTTATCATTGGACGTGAAACCAATATACAGTTGCGTACCCATACGGAGAAACTTCACGTAGGTAACCGAAGTGTCTTTGTATGGCTCTTTTACAATGGCATGACCTGTTGGTGTGTTGGAATTGCCGGTGGGGGTTCCGTTGATTTTGAACATGAGGTGAGGTTTGTTTGCTGCCCAGGAGGGTTCATTTAACAGACCGTCAACTGTTATAGTGCCAGCTGCTGAATAGACCGGAAGACTAGCGGGGTCTGCAACTGCCTGAGCGTTGCTGTTCTGACTACTGAAAACAAATACTGTTAACAGTAACAGGATAAAGTACCTTGCGTGTACCATAGGATTACTCCGTTTGTTTGTGATGGATTGTATTGTGTTATGCATTGAGCTATTTCTAAATCCGTCTTTTCCCACATATTACGCTCTCCCCGTAATGTAAGCGCTTACATTTTTAAATGTAAGCGCTTACATTTGCCGCAAAATTAGCAATTATCCATTCCTGTGTCAACTAAAATCGATTAGAATCAGTGAGGGGGATTTTTTTTTGCCCTAAATGAAGGAGTTTAGAAATCTCCGGAAGGCACTCGGAAGGAATAAAGCATCATTCCTTCCGTTCCAGTTTCAAAGGAGTGATAAAAAAAATATCAATAGCTTCCCTGTCAGGGGGATCGTAAAATGCAAGTGTGAATCACCACCTGATCTTAAACATTGAACCCGAGAAGATACTGTACTTTCAAAAAGTAGTGCTGCCCGGCATTCCGTACTCCATATGGCTGATCATAGTCGATATACTCTGAGTTCGCCCCTAAAAAGAAGGTTGTGAAGGCGTTCAACTTATAACTGATCAGCGGATACACTGAGAAGTATGAATCAAAAGTATTTACTTGTGTAATGACCCTGACGAAGAGTTCCTGGGAAAACTGGTAAATACCTGTTACACGGTAGAGGTTGCCATCATACAACAAGTTACCCCGATCAATACTCTCAAGTCTGGCTCTGGAGTAAGAAGCTTCCAGACTGAACTGGCTGGATGGCTTGAACGTAACTGAAATAGATGCATTATGCCCTTCCCCTAATTCAGGTGTCGAAGTACGGTAGATGTATTTACCAATGGATCCATTCGCCTCGAAGGTTAATTCCTTTATGGGTCTTGAGCTGATTTCCACGGACAGCCGTGTCATTCCACGGTACCATTTTCCGAAAAACACTTCGTCATTTAATGGCATGTAAGCGATCCCTAATTCCGTTTGTCCCTTAAAGAGAAATGATACCTGGGGATAGAGAAACTGTTCCTTATGCGTGCCATTAAAAGCCCATTTAAAGCCAGTTCCACAACTGAAGCTCAGCTTATCAAGAAATGAATCTTCAGGATATGCAGTAAATGAATGATTCGTAAATGCTTCATAAAAATTCACCATTGTTACCAGACCGTTATAGCTTTGAAAGGTCGGCATGATTGAAGTAACACTGAAAGTACCGTTATAGTGTTTTGATCCATACCTCAATTGTGTTTTTCCACCTATTCCTGTATAGTGCTCACCATCAAAAGCAACAGTGTGATCAGTTGTTCCAATTTTTGCATTCGTTTTCAATTCATTAGGTAAATTCAGCTCCTCAGTAAGTGTAGCATAGAGCTCACCTCTGAGCGACCAGTTGACCGACATCTTATAATTAAAATCGATTCCAGCCAGGTAATTTGCCCCACCATCCAGATTTCTTGAATAAAGATGACCTCCAACAAAAGTCTCGTTACCAAAATCGTAACGAACTCTGGTTATATTCGCCAGTGAGTGAAGGTTGGTTGCAGCCGTATGAGAGCGGTACTCATTTGGAACGGTAATTATTGTTTTCCGGTCATAGGCGCTCAGGAAGTAATAGGACATCCCCCCTGACCTGCCATTCACTGTTGCCGCCCCAAGTGGATCGTTAATCGATCGGGAGTAGTAAATATCAGAGTAAAACAACTCTGCACCAATGAGGAAAAATGGGCGCTTTTCTGGAAAGTTGAGGGCAAAGGGTGCATTTACCGAGATCTGATCAGCATCAGACTCAATTTGACTGAAGTCAGGATTCAATACAGCGTTGAGGGTAAAGTCAGGAGCAGGCATATACTTCAGACCAAAACCGAACCGACTTTCGGGTGCCGGATAAGCTTTCCCTGCGTCAGGGTCAGAATAATCCTGCAATACAATACTCTTTTGGAACAATGCATAGGGTAACAGCTCAATAAGTCCTCCCTGTCCTGAGATACTAATTCCGGTAATTGTACCCGTCTGTGGAAGTAATGAACTGACATGCTTGTTGATTGCTGCCCATGAAAATGCGATCTTACTCTCCCGTGGGAAGTTTCTTACCAGATGAATTCCCCATACTTGTTCCTCCCTATCTGGGTAGTGGAGACTGGTAAAGGGAATTTTTATCTCTGCACTCCAGCCACTATCATGCCTTTGCGCTCCTGAATACCAAATCATATCAAATGAAGCATCTTCACTTTCTGCCGTGGCCATAAGATCACCCTGTACACCAAACGGATTAACACCAAGTTCAATGGCCTTCTGTGTGTCATGATAGAGGTCGAGTAAAACAAATACATTGTCATCATCAAATATCTGGTCGCGATCAGTCAGATTCGCCCTGATCTTTGTTGGATCCGTATCATAGCAGAGGAAACTAAAATAGATATGACTATCATCATACACTGAACGAACAACTGTTCTCTGTCTTGCAGGCAGATTGTCACCAGGTTTCATCTCGTAGAGTAACTCTACCGGAGTTGCAACCAACCAGGCAGGATCACTTAAAGCTCCGTCAATACTGATGGGAGAACTAATTTTTTCTGAACTCATCTCCGGATGGAAACGAGGTGGAACCTGAGAAATGAGTGCATTTGATAAAGAAAAGAACAGGATACAGATGAAAAGTCGCATGAATCTCACGAGTACTATAGAGTTTGTTGAAAATAACCCCTAAAAATAACACTAAGCTGCCAGAGAAAAATATAAAACATTACGAGCGGTGAGAAAAAGTGATAAGATTATCAGAAGGGAGACATCAGCTCTGGAATTACGAAAAAACCCCTGCCGCAACTATACGGACAGGGGTTAGAACACACTTGTGACGGATACTGTGATAAGGATACCCGGCGTAAATAATCTAAATCAGAACTGGGGAAACATCAATGGCTGAACCCAACCTGTAAGAGACCCCGGAAACGGTTGTTATTTTTCTTCTGAGTCTTTTCTTTGACCCTTAACTGCCTGAACATCGTTCCTTACATCTTGTGCAAGCTTTTTCAGATCACTCAGACCTTTACGCAGACGGGTACCGGCAGCAGCCTGTCCCTTAACGTAAAATTTCTGAAAGTCACCTTCCAGCGCATGTACGTGGTCTAACAGTTGTTGGAATTTTTCCATTGAGCACCTCAAAGTTGATTGTTAATGAATGTTATCTATCAGAATTTCTGCTATATCTTTAACCGCAACGGAATCCGATTTATCGAACGCCTTTACGCCATCGGTCATCATTGTCATACAGAAAGGACAGGCAGTACTTATTATATCCGGATGCAACGAGAGCGCTTCCTTTGTACGCTCCTCATTTATTCGACCGCCTTCCACATCTTCCAGGAACATTCTTCCGCCGCCAGCACCGCAACAGAAACCTTTGCTTCCATTTCGTTCCATCTCTGATATAGGTGCGGAAGCCCCAGCAGCTAGCACTGTGCGGGGCTGATCGTATATCTGATTATATCTTCCAAGATAACAGGAATCGTGATACGTTATTGTTTGAGCCAAATTTTTTGATTCCTTGACCCTCAATTTACCTTCATTTATTAAATTTGTCAATAACTCAGAATGGTGAAATACCTCAAAGTTTCCCCCAAACTGTGGAAATTCGTTCTTTAATGAATTAAAACAGTGTGGACAAGCAGTAAAAATCTTTTTTACTGCATAATTATTTAACACCTCAATATTTGATTTCATTAATTCCTGTGCAAGATATTCATTTCCAAGTCTTCGCGCAGTATCACCATTACACTTTTCTTCTGCACCTAAAATTCGGAAGCTGATTCCGGCTTTCTGCATCAGTTGAACGATAGCACGGGAAACCTGTATCGATCTTGGGTCGTAGGAACCAGCACATCCCACCCAGAACAAATACTCCGCGTTCGCATCTTCTGACATCGTTTTGACATCCAGGTCTTCAGCCCACTTACCGCGCTCGGTAGGATCACTAGCCCATGGAGAACCACTTACTTCCATATTTCTGAACGTTGCTGCCAGCTCAGGTGGAAACTCGGATTCCGTCATTACTAAATGACGTCTCATCTCCAGAATTGATGGAACATGCTCAATCATTACCGGACATTCTTCAACACACGCATTACAGGTCGTACACTCCCAGATTTCTAAATCGGAAGTATGATTGTGCACAAGTGTTTTGCCAGTCAAATCCCCCTCAGTAATACCCTTGAGTATCAAAGGTGACTTTTCGAGGACTCTGTCTCTTATATCAGTAATAATTTTGCGTGGCGAGAGGGTTTTTCCTGTAGTATTCGCTGGACATACTGATGTGCAGCGACCACATTCTGTGCATGAGAAACCATCAAGTAATGCTTTCCAGCTCAGTTTGTCAACATCATCAGCACCAATAGTATCAAGTGATTCATCTTCGAAATTGATCGGTTGAACAATATTTCTTTTATCTGCAGTATTTGCAAAATATACATTCGGGATTGAGGTAATTACGTGCAAATGCTTGGAAAAAGGAAGGTAATTCAAAAAGCCGAAGACAAACGCGGCGTGACTCCACCAAAAAACCTCATACCAAAACACCGAACAACCACATGATGCCGGGAAAAACACACCTGCAAGTGCCTCACTGATTGGTCTGTACTCATAAGCGAGTAACTTACCAGGTTGTGCAGAATGTGCAATATTCTGACCGAACATCGAAATCACAACCATCAGAATAAGCGAAAGTATCAGCGCTGCATCCCACTGCCCTTCCTTATCAACAACCAGGCGTTTTACTTTTACAATGTAACGCCGGTAAAAAGAAAAGAGCACTGCCAGAATCACGAGAATGCCAAAAAAGTCCTGTATGAGGGTAAAAACTGTAAGCAGTGGGCCAAGAAACCCATAATTGAAGCCGGAATAAAAGCCCTGAAACACAAGTTCTGCAACTGATGAAAGGAAAAGCAAAAATCCCCAGAATATCAGTGCATGAAGAATCCCTGCAAAGCCATCCCGGAACAGCTTTTTTTGCGCAATGGCAATGACTAATACATTCTTTATCCTCTCACCTATCTTATCAAACCGGTTTTCAGGCTTTCCAGTCCTTACATAATCCACGATTCTGCGGATATTAAATAAAAACATGAGCACTGCCCCGATGAACAGTGGAATGAAGATGAAATTCTTAATATCCATATCAGTTACGTTTTATTAGTGATCGATGATTGAGTTCTGACTTTCCGGAAAAACCGATAAAGTAATACTGTGCCAAACGCCATCACAAGTTTAAGTGATGACCATTCGGTAAACTTGGTGAGCCCGTCATATAATGAAATGGCAATATTTTTTTCTAATAATACTGTCATATATAATGAGCCAATAATCAAAATAGCTATGGTGCCGATGAAAAGTCCGAGCAGAAGTCCAAACCAGTTATCAATCTGCTCACAAATCAAACCTGTAATGAAAGCGCTAACCGGAAAAGCAAGCAGGTACCCGCCAGAAATCCCGATCAGAAAATGAAATCCGCCCGACAACTCCGCAAAAACCGGCAGTCCGATGGCACCAAGGAAAAGGTAAATAATCTGACTGGCAGCCCCCCACCTCGAACCGAGGAGAGCTCCGGATAGCATTACGAAATATGACTGGAGGGTAAAAGGTACTGGATAAGCGGGTACGATCATCTG
>JAEXTR010000055.1 GCA_023406915.1 Bacteroidota bacterium | reverse complement strand
TGTAACCCGCTGCATGATCTTTGGGTGTGAAAAACTCCCATGATGTCCCCCTATAGCCTTGCTGATAAAAGGAAGAGTTGTTGGTGAAAAGTAACCGCCCAGTATTTCGTTCAATTCTCTTTTCAGTATGAATTCAGAGAATATATTGTGGGGGATTTCTAATTGGGATTCTGGAGGGATATTGAAGGTACTACAAAGTTCACTGAATAAACCAGAGTTCTTAAGTTGAAATGATGGGGTGGCTTTTCCGATATCGTGTAAAGCGCAAATCAGGGGTAAGAATTTACACGCATCACTGACTTGCTCTGACTTAAAGCAATCACTGAAAAATCTCAACCTGCCGGGCGATAAAAATGAATCACACAACAATGTTGCAATTGAAGCAATATCAAGTGAGTGACAAATAAGCGGATGAAAGCATCCACAACCATTATTTCCCACCTCTGATTTTGCCCAAAGATGAAAGTGAGGATTTTTCATAAACGTCCCAAAGTACCATAGTTCCGAAACATACAATAATCATTCGGGTTTCAGAGAACTAGTTTTCCTAATCTTCAAAGGAAATTTTGCGTTTTTATCTGAGAAAAGCAAAAAATTATTTTGACACTATCCAAAAGATAATTTTATAAAACCTTTTTCTAGTATCATTGTATGATACAATTTTTAGCTGCTACACTTAATTCATGCAATCTTTTATCATTTTTTCTGTTTTACATTTAGAATTGCATTGAAAAGTGGTATATTTTTATCCTTAAATCTCTAAGAATGCGTTGAAAGAAAATCTGATCCGAATATCGCTTGACGCCATCATTGCATCCTCGGGTGCTGCGTATGTCTTCCTGGTTTTCAGCTCCGCAAAAAGGAGTGATATCGTAGAGTTTGCGGTATCCCCTGAGAACCCACCCAATACTTTCATTTTTGTGAATGACTTTACTGAGTTTGTACGGAATGGGAAGGTAAACTTCTCGCTTTTGCTCCACTCGAATACATTTAAGCGTGGTTTAACCAATTACTCTCTGACACTGAAAATCTGCGACCACCTGTGCGAACGGGAAGGTGGGTCATATTTTGTGCTTCTCTTTTTTAATGTGGCTTCACCACCGAACGCAAAGGCAATCTCTTCAATAAAACCTCAGTATTCCGTTTTATGCAGTCTGCTGAATAAGGGGGGAGGAGATTATCTGCCTGCACCACTGATTCAGCAGCAGCCGGCTCAACCGGTTAGGAGCAGCCAAAGCATTGCATTCACAGCCACACCCGACTGGAAAAGCGTGCAACTTTATGCCGCTAATATCCATGAACTGCATACCACTGATGACCAAAAACTGATCAGCGACCCTTATAAACTACTGGAGATGCTTGCAGACTCTGAGCGCAAAAGTTTTTCAGAGTTTCTGACAAGAATTGAATCCGGTACTGCATCCGTAACTGAATACAGCCTGACGACCTCTCTGGGTGACCGCATCTTTTTGCGGCATTTTGCGTTCCCTATTCAGGAACAGGGAGTAGTGAAGCGAATACACGGACTGATTGAAAACATCACAGAAGAGAAGAGACGATATTTTCTGCTCCAGCGATCTGAGGAACAGCTTCGCACTCTTTTTGAAACAGCTGATGATCTGATTTTCAGGCTGAACGCACAGGGATCATTTATTTCCATCAATAACAATGGTGCACTGAGCCTGGAATACCTGCCAGACGAACTTGCCGGAAAGCACTTTATTGATTTGGTGCATGATCAGGAAAAGCAAAAAGTGGGTAAGTCACTGAAGGATCTGCTGAAATCAAAATACCTCATCACGTTTGAAGTGCCTCTGGTTTCAAAGTTCGGGAATAAGATTGTATTTGAGATCAATGCAAAATCTGTTTTTGACGGGCAGAAGTTTGAGAGTCTGCTAGGAATAGGGAGAAATATCAGCAGCCATATCACTGACCGGGAACGGCTGAGTGAGCTGAACACCAAACTCATAGAAGCGAACAGGATTATTTCTATTGAGCGGGACAGGATCAAGCAGCATATTTCTGTGCTGGAAGAACTGAATAAGATGAAAAGCGAGTTCGTTTCCAGTATTTCGCATGAATTCAGGACTCCGCTCGCTTCGATTATCGGATTCAGTGAGACCATTGACAGTGATAATGATATGGAGGAGCCTGTACGGAAGGAGTTCAACGCCCTGATTCTCCAAGAGGCAAAGAAGCTGGCGCACCTGATTAATGGAGTACTGGATTTATCCCACATGGAGGCGGGACAGCTGCTTCCGGAAAAGACAACATTTGATTTAGTACAGCTTATCCGTGACATTGCCCAACGATTCCAGAAAGAGATTGAAAAGAAGGCCCTGAACCTGTCACTTGAATTACCACCGGTTTCCATCCCGGTGCATGCTGACCGGGCACGTATTGAGCAGGCAATAGCTATCGTTGTGGAAAATTCTGTAAAGCATACTGATCCTGAAGGACGTGTCAGCATTCAACTGCAAAAATTTATGAAAGAAGCCGAAATCATTATAAGTGACACGGGTATAGGGATACCAAAACATGACATTCCGCAGATATTTGATAAGTTTTACCGGGTTTCCCGCCCGTATTCATCAAACGAAGGTCCCGGGTTAGGACTGGCACTTGCAAAACAGATAATTGACCTGCACAAAGGTCTTATAAGTTTACAAAGCGAGGAATTCAAAGGCACGACCGTTATCATTAAACTGCCAACCACCAAGCAAACTTTTACCGAAAGCGAGAATAAATGAGTAAACTTGTTTTCATCGTTGATGATCAGCCCCCAATCCAGAAATTACTCTCCTATTGGGTGAAGGATAAGTGGGGGTACAAAGTTGAGGTCTTTGGAAAAGGCGAAGATGTGCTGAAAAGGCTGAATGCCAAGCCTGACTGCATCCTGTTGGATATTATGCTGCCTGGTATGAGCGGTATTGATGTACTGAAAAAAGTTAAGGAAACAGATGAGAACCTGCCGGTGATCATGCTTTCAGCACAGGGACGTATTGAGGTTGCGTTGGAAGCGATCAGGATTGGCGCCTATGACTACTTTCCGAAACCGATTGAAGTACAACGTCTTGAACCGGTGCTGAAGAATGCCATCAGAAACCATGACCTGGTGAGGGAATTACAAAGCATCAAAGAGAATACTCAGCAGCAATACCGGTTTGATAATATTGTTTCTGCTGACGGGAAGATGCAGGATGTGTTTAAGCTGGTGACTAAGGTCATGGATAATGACATCACTGTGCTGATTTATGGTGAGAGCGGAACGGGTAAGGAACTGATTGCCCGTGCAGTTCACTACAACGGCAGGAGGAAAGAGAAACCATTTGTAGTGGTTAACTGTGCCTCAATTCCAAGGGAACTGCTGGAGAGCGAGCTTTTTGGGCACGAAAAGGGTTCCTTCACGGGGGCCTATCAAAGAAAGCTCGGAAAGTTTGAGATTGCCCATGAGGGTACAATTTTTCTTGATGAGGTAGGTGAGCTCGAGATGGCACTGCAGGCGAAATTACTGCGGGTTATACAGGAGCGCACATTTGAGCGGGTAGGCAGTAACGAACCAATTCAGACGAATGTAAGGATCATCTCTGCCACCAATCGGGACCTTCATACCGCGGTAGAGAAAAAGGAGTTCAGGGAAGACCTGTACTACCGTCTTAATTCGTTTCCTATCCACATACCCCCTATTCGTCAAAGACGTGGGGATATCCTCGTACTGGTGGATCACTTTCTGAAAGAATTTAACCGTAAACTGGGTTCAGAGAAGAAAGGTTTTACAAAAAAAGCCCTGAAGTTGTTGTATGAGTATGACTGGCCTGGAAATGTGAGAGAAATGGAGAACACCATTGAACGTTGTATCATTGTTTCTGAAGGGAATCTGATTGATGTGGATGATTTCCCGGTGCATATCAGAAATGCATGGGGAAATTCATCACCCGATTTGAAATCGGGATTGTTTACAGAAAATACGATCGTGCCGCTTGAGAAACTGAAAGAGGAAGCAATCAGACATGCGCTGAAAGTTACCAAGGGAAACATCGTTGAGGCAGCACAACGGTTGCAAACCGGCAGGGCAACCATTTACAGACTGATGTCAAAATACAACATTAATCCTGAAGATATTGAAGACTAAGACCTATGCAGCCTGTGGCAAATAAATATGAAATCAGTATTTCTGGTGAGATAACCGTTATCAGTGTTAATCTCAGCCGTGCAACACTTACCGAAGTTGATGCGTTCAGCGAACTGGTTCAGAACCATATTGATCAGGGCTTTATCCGCTTTGTGATTGACCTTTCAGTATGCGAGTTTATT
>JAEXTR010000018.1 GCA_023406915.1 Bacteroidota bacterium | reverse complement strand
ATACACTACTCACAGTTGATAGCACTTTTAACCTCAGCAATGAAGTTTCCAATGTAGTAATAACCCTGTATGAGGCAAACACCCCTGCAGTCCGCAGAACCCTCACATACAGCTTACTACATTTTACCAAAAGGGATATAGAATTACAATCAGGCAGGATATCAACCAGATTCACAACCCTGCTCACAAACAACCTTGAAAAAGTAGATGTAATCATTTACGCAAACCTGATCAAATATCTAAAAATACTCTTAACCAAAACGATGTTTGATGGGTAAATATTATTATTCATATCACCGGCAGGTAATGGATCTGCTGATTATTTCGCGTCTCACCGCAAGGGATAATCACTCCCATTACTGCGTCTTTCCCACGCAGCCGGTGATGTTTTCATAACTCTTTATATTTCAACGTTAAACCCGTGTACCCCTTCAAAGCAGTTTCGTTGGCTACACTTGCGCTGTAACTCCTTATTTTTTAATACAGTCTTCCCGTACGCGCTACGAAGCCCCTTTAATTATGCTTTGAAATCGTTTGATTTTGGGCTGTTAGAGGGGTTTTTTGTTTTTAAACTAATTTTTTTCGATTTTAAGCAAGTAATTTTATAAGCATAATTATCAATTCTTTTTTTCATTAGGTATAAGTATATGGTCTCCGATATTGACTCAAATAATAGTACAATAATCGGTCGTCAAATGGTGAGGCAGCTCATCCTCAACCCCGCTCAAGAGATCGAGCTTCGCAGCTACAACCCCATACATCCCCCAATCTACATTAACAAAGCAGATATTTCCGCCATGTATCGGGTCGTATTCATTCAACCCCAGCTAAAACGGACTTAGCGGCTTTCATTAACCCTTACATTGAATGTTTTTATTCATTAATTTATCAAGATACATTTCAAATAATATTAAAGAATATATATAGGCAAGCGGTTATGCATCCAACATTTGATTGGCTAGAGGAAATTAAAAAATCCAATTTACTTTCAGGGTATTCTCCCTTTAACCCCGATGACTGTTATTTGCGGGTGGTCTGTAATAATCCACCAACCGAAAGTGATTTTTTGACCCCTGCTGAAAAGAATGATACAGATCCCTTCTTGCCGGACCTTGATAAGTATTCATTATCAATCACTCAAGTTATCGATCATCAGGGAAATGATGTTGATGCTTTGAGAAAATCGTTTAACTTTGGGGGTAGACTTAATAGGACAAGATTCATATATCATTTTAATGCTCAACCAAGCGCTGGAAAAGTTTCAAAAACTCCATCAACTAATAATCAAAATCACTGTAGTTTCTATAAATCTGACAGTTTTTCAGTGGCTCTATTAGACGAATGTAAGAGGTAATTCCTATGACGAAAATTCAAAAGAAACTCGAGAAGAATCCTCTGGAATTCGATGAATTCGAGGTGCTATTAAGACATGATATAGCTATCCTGATTACTGGAAGCAATGAAACCTATGAGAGAATCTTTTCTTCACTCTACAGTTATGACGAGGCAAGCAAAACCAAAGAGTATCTATTTACCTCCGCTTCAAATGTTGACTACGACAACTTCATGAAAGGGAAAATAACATATCGTGACATTCTCAATGCTTCCACATTATTAGTGATGTGTAAATATGACCAATCTGCAGAATTAACTACCATTGTAGAAACTTTTCTCGAAGTTCTTGAGGAAGAAAATCTACCAACGACTGATTCCTATTTTCCGTACCCTATAATAGAACCACAAGTCACCGATTCAACCTCAGTTTTCCGATCATTAATACACCTCATGGGGGGAGCTGCGGAAAATCATAAAATCAAGATTTCGAAACTTCCAGTTTTTAGTGAGTACATTTATCACATTTTTAATTGTGTCTCAGGCTGTTTACCTAGTGATATAAAGTTGGAAAATAATTTAGTTGCCACAGAAGGGAGAAGTTTGGCATTTGAATTTCAAACCGAAATAAAGATTAATGATATGTATGTGACCAAGGAAGGATTAACTGAGATCATCACATACTTTTCTGATGTCGTATTAAAGAATTTTTTGGATAATCCGGAGATAAGTATTGAAGAACTCTTTAATAAGCATAGAGAAAGGATAGATGAGTTATACTCCAAGATTGGTTACAGCTTTGAGTCAAATGATTCCAAAACCATATCAAATTTAATTTATAGCTATAATAAGGCAGCAGCAGTACTTAATGAGTTTAATACATCAGATTTCTCAGAACTCTCGTTTACAATAAATAATGGACCAGAACTCGAAGTTTTTTCCAATATTTCAGCAATTAAGAAACATGTCGAGAAAATCGAAGAAATGAAACTGATCTCTACTCAGTATGATGAAACGCCGAGTAATTGGGAACTGTACATAATTAGTCTGAATATCGAATCAAGAAAGGGCAAAGCGATTTTAGTCGCAGATAAAACATATAAAGTTAATATTGAAATATGTGGCGACTGGGATCTTGAGAAAACTATATTTACTTATGGACTACATGCCGGTGAACAAATTAGTGTTTTTGGAACAGCACTTAGAGACAATAAGAAAATTCATAAAATACGAATTGAAATGGATGAGAAAAGTGCTAGAAATCTAGATTATGAAATCGTTTGATTTTGGGCTATTAAAGGGGTTTTTGTTTTTATATCTTGTATTATTTGCTATTTATTAACAGGTTTTGGCGACTGTTTTGGCGACAGAGTGGTGTCATTTTGGTAACGAGTTGAAAATGAATAGTGATAAGACCCCATCTTCACAAAAGCTGCCAAGTGAATCCTATTAGCTTATATTACCATCTCCCCTATCCCCCAACTGATTCCTTCTGGAACACGGATTTGTCCGTTTGCATATTCTGGCGAAGCGGCAATATCATCTGTAAAATAGGGCCCCTGCGATACATGGTCGCCTGGTAGATTGAGCTCGGGTCTGGAGCTGAAATGCACATTTGCAGTTTTACCGAACGTTGACTCATACATACCTCCGCACCAGGCAGAAACACCTGCATCACCGCATATCTTCGCAATACGAATGGCTTCATAATATCCGCCAACTCTTGGAGGCTTGATATTGATGACTAGCCGATCCAGCGATGAATGCTCTTTCCAGAGATTTATTGCCTGATTTGCATGATGGGCATTGATTATGCTTTCATCCAGGCAAATTGTCGTCTGGAAATTTGCTAATTGCCTTGCGTGATCAAGGATGTCATCGCTCCTGCCTGGCTGCTCAATCATCATTAGATTAAACTGATCCATTTCTTTTAAAAGAGCAAGATGATCACGATTGAACAGATCATAAACACCGTTTGCATCTACCATCAGGGGTATATCCGGATAATGTTTTCTAACAGATTCAAGATATTGGATTTCCTTACCAGGCACGACTTTCAGTTTGATGCGTGCTACTTTCATCTCCTCAACGGCATAGGAAATCTTCACCATCATCTCACTGATGGAAGACTCCAAACCAACACTGGTACCAGCAGAAACCAGTTTCCTGCTTCCTCCCCAGAGTTCATACATAGGTTTGCTCTCTAGTTGTGCAACGGCATCCCAGTAAGCACCCTCGAAGCCGACTTTTGCGGTATGGTGTCCGACGATCCACTGATACGCACTCATGAAGGAAATAACATCCGTATAAGGATTCAAATTTGAAGCCGGCAGTCCATCTGCATCATCAATCCACTTTCCGGTAAGACTGGCTATGATATAACTGATACCCACTTCTGCACTCCGGTGACACTCACCATCATACCAGGGGGCACTCAACGGAGGGCATTCCCCCACTCCGGTTACCTGTTCACCTGTATCTGTCCGGAAGGTAATCATTGGGAAGAAACGCACGAGTGCATCAAATCTTCCATACGAAGACTGGAATGGCTTCATCAGTTGCATGGTACGTTTACGCACTTCAATTTTCTCGATGAAGAGCGGCTTTGTATTATTGAAGAGTGACAGTTCGTTCAATTCATTGTAATGCATTCAATTGCTCTTTTCGCTAAAGCAGTCCGGTTTTATTCCGTGCTAAGAACCCATGAGTAAGACTTCAATCGGTTTGGATGCTTACACACATAATAAAACTAAGGAATTATCACCAAAACTGAAAATCAGGGACCAGGAACTTAGATAAACAATGGCTGTTTAAAACAAAAAACGGCTATATCAAGCCATTTATGAGGAATGATACAGCCGCAAAAACTTAGTAAGAAGGAATCCTCTTAGTGGTGGTGTCCGTCGCCTGAGTGGATATGACCGTGTTCGAGCTCTTCTTTCGTAGCTTCACGGATTTCCATTACTTCAACATCAAAGTTCAGGGTTTCACCTGCCAGTGGATGATTACCATCAACGGTTACTTCGGTATCAGTGATATTCACAATAGTGAAAACCTGTGATCCGCCATCAACAGGCATTTCGAACTGCATACCAACTTCAATGTCTGGTACATCCTTGAATGCTTCTTTCGGGATCGGTGCGTATAATGCCTGATTGAACTCACCATATCCTTCTGAAGGAGGGATGGATACTTTCAGTTTGTCACCAACAATTTTACCTTCCAGAGCTGTTTCGAGTCCGGTGATGATATTATTATGCCCATGCAGATAGCCAAGGGGTTCTGCACCTTCTGAGGTATCAATGATTTCACCCTCATCATCTTTCAGGGTGTAGTTGATAAATACTGCCTTATTCAGACCAATCTGCATGTTCTATTCCAATCGGATAATTTATAATAAACTGACATCAATATACGGCACAAAACCTAAAATTTTACCATAGAAAAAATTGACTGAGAGAAACAATTATTTCAACAAATTCATTTTTACTACTTCACGCTTCCCTGCTGATTCGGCTGTCAGGAAGTAAACACCTGATGGCATACCAGTTGCATCAAATCGTAATGACGATGTTCCGGCTGAGAATATTTCATTCGCCAGCACTGCCACACATTGCCCCAATTGATTGTAGACACTGATTTTCACCAGTGATTGCTTTGCAAGTGTAAAGTTTATAGTGGTTGACGGATTAAATGGATTTGGATAATTCTGTTGCAGCGTAAATCCTGAGGGGTTCAATGATTCCTCAACTCCGGTAAATGGACCCATATAAGTAAAGCGCATCGCATCAAAACACATTTGCTGCCCCCGAATGCCCGTTCCATCACCCAACCGGACTGAACCACTGGTACCGGCGTTGAACTCAAAGTTTCCAATTTCAAGCCAGGCATTCTGCATACCACCCTGGTCAAGCGGGACCACAGAAGTGCCCAGTCGGTGATTGCCCTTATACCGTGCCTGTTGTGCATTCATATTATGAATGAACGCTTCGACTTTATAGGTACCATTCTGCGGGATAGTGGGGGTCCAAATCACATAGCATGTATCAGAGTTGGTTGATGAGGTAGTTGATAC
>JAEXTR010000328.1 GCA_023406915.1 Bacteroidota bacterium | reverse complement strand
GGCTGGTGACGTACTGGCTGAGATCGTCCAAAACTCCGGCGAAGTTACCCGTGTGATCGAAAAAGTAGCACAGGCAGGGGAAAGACAAGCGCAGAACGCAGAAGCAGTATCTGAAAGCATTAACAGCATCAGGATTATTACCAGTGACACTTCAAACGGTGTCTCTCAGCTAGCTTCCCTTTCTGCCAATTTAGCTCACCTCACAAAAAACCTTGATGACCTTATCTCACAATTCAAGATATCTGAGCAGGGGCAACGTGGGGTGATGTTAGGTACTCAGCGTAAGAGGCTGAACTGACCTGAAAAAGTTAGCAACTGCATGTGAAAAAGCTCACTCCTGTATCAGGATTTCACCTGATACAGGAATGCTTATTTTTAATCTCTATTTTATGACCATCATCTTTTTTACCAGCTGTTGTGAACCGGTAGTCAGTGAGTAAAAGTAAATACCCGTTGCAAGCTTTCCAGCGTTAAAACTCGTGTGATGTGTGCCGGCGGTCAGGTGCTGATTCATGATTGTTGCAACCTCTTCACCCAGTATATTATAGACCGTAAGTTTTACCCTGGATGCTTCTGGCAGTTCAAACCGTATACTTGTTTCAGGATTAAAAGGATTTGGGTAATTCTGATGTAGTACATACTCTGAAGGATGGGTAAGATACTGGATACCAGTAATCGTTGGGAAACCATTGGAATACAAGAGAAACGCTCTCTCAATACTCTTCTTCATTTCTGTCACTGAACTCAGAGCCGAAACCCCTCTATTTGCTGAATATGCTAAAATAATATCAACAGGTTTGCCAGTAACTAACTGAAAAGGACCATATGTTGACATCGATTTTTGGTCATGAGGAACAGTATTTATCCAACCATACGAAACAACCGGGTCACCGCTATAGATCATTCTTGGATTGACGGATGCACACGGCACACTACCTGAAACGCTTCCGAATGCCCAACTGCACGGATCGATCAAGTCTCCTGATGTATTTGTTCCCAATTGTAAATATCGAGCTTCCTGCGCTGTGGCTGGTACTCTTTGTGTTGGGTGGGATGAAATCATTTGCGAAGTTGAAACCATGGATTGATTCCTTGCTCCGTGCAATGTATCCGTCAATCCGTTTCCGTTCAGCTGAAGGGCAAAAGTGAGGGGAGTATCAATACCGGAGTCAAAGACACTATTCCCGTTATTATCTATGAAAGTCTCTCCAGGGATGTAAGCTGTCGGTCCCTGCAGTAAAGCGACTCCAAACGCAGGAGGTACAGCTCCAGCCATATTAGGATCATCACCGTCATTATATGCAAAGATTGTACGGATAGTCGTGTCAGTGCCGGTCAGATCATCTTCATAATCCTCAATATCCGGATCCAGATAAACTGAGAAGAGTACGGAGTCGAGAACAGGTGAAACTGCTCCGCTGTTTGTCAGCGTATACTTTACAAAAATAGTATTGGCATCTAAAGGATTCTGACTGTTGAGATCATATCCGAAAAGCGTCTGGTTGATTTCAATCCCCAGCGGCTCCATACCAGGAAAGCGACGCAGGCTTGCGGGCACACCATCATTGCTGCAGCTAAATGCAACCATGGCACCCTGCATGGCTGGTTTGTCTTCACCCGCATCCCACATACCATTATTGTTAAGATCGACCGGGGTATAAAGTCCGTCCCCATTCCCATCATAAAAATCTGCACCTCTTTGCACCGCAAACACCCAGTTTTGCCAGCTCCTGCCGAACGCAGGATCACTCTTCCTTACCACATAAATTCTATTTGTAAGTGCACTTACTGGTTCACCCATCTTGCCGGCCTGATAGTCCGTGATAAGGGCTGAAGCAATATTTCCGTTTGCGAACAGCTCACCATTCCTTTTACCCGATAACAGGAGTCCTCCACTGAACAAAAGGCTATTAACTTCAAACAATCCACCACTTATCCCATTTACTAATGGCTGTGCGAGCACGCCGGTTTTGTTGAATGTCATGGTAAACCTGCCAGCATCAAAATAGTACGCATCTCCATCACCAATCTCATATGTACTGATTGAGAAGTTGCCGGGTGTCGTAAAGCTTACACCGGTGCCCACTTCACTGATTCTTAGTTTACCCAGGGTAGTATTGATTTGTGGAATCTGCCATTGAATGACAGAAGTGTACAGCATCCAGCCGGAGTAGATGGTAGACCATGAAAAGCCATTATCGCTGCTGAATTCAACATGCATGTTGGTCTCATCATCTCCATACCAGCTGATTTCAGCATTTTTACCGCCCCAGAGGATTCCACCTTCACCTGGTTGTGTGATCCCTAAATGTGGGGCAGTCACATGGCTTAATAGAACCGTATTCTTGTGGATCCACGTTGTAGCCCATTCATACAAATTATACTGCCTCAAATCACCGGAAGATAAGTAGATATAATCATATTTCAGTTTATGTACCCATGTTGTATTTTCATAGTTCATCGTTATCAGTGTTGCAGGCAGTACCGAAGTCCCCTGGTAACTGTATTCATTTTTGCTGGTATAACGCCACTGATTCAGCTGGAAGCGGTAACGGGTAATATCCGTTAACTGGTTACTACTATTGTAGTTGTATTCTGACTTCGCATAGTTTCGCCAGGTGGAAAGGAGGTATTGCTCTGTAAGGATAACGTAGGGGGAACCATCACTAAGATAAGTATAGCTATGACGAAAAGTTGCCACCCATTCGTTTGATGAAAACTGATATTCAGTTTTCTTTATTAACTTATTTTGCAAATCATATTCAAATACAACCCTTCTTATACCGTACTGGATTATGCTATCAGGGGCCATGGTAGCAGGATTATAGTGTACTTCTTCAGTCTCAGAAATCTCGTAGGCGCACTGTTGTTGATTATACTTTTTCAGGACTTTCATATACGTGTATCCGGTCAAAGCATAATGATACTCAGTTCTTGAGGCTGAATCGATTGAGTTTGAAATTTCAAGCAATGTACTGAAGCTTGTACCAGAAGTAAGTTTTGTCACCGTTTTCAGATAAGCAAATCGTGGGGAACCTGCCGCGATATTGAAAACTGAGTCGAAATATGATACAGGAGATGTTACCTGACTATGGTGTCCATCATAAGAAAATGGAGAAATTTCATAATCCTGAATTGCATGGGAATTGAATTTCTGTGAGTATGTGTCGGTGGCGAGCGTAAACAGAAAGACACATACGATTACTAGAGCAGAGTGCCCTGATGCCTGACCCAAAAGAGGAAAGTAAGACCTGTACACTGTCTTCTCC
>JAEXTR010000325.1 GCA_023406915.1 Bacteroidota bacterium | reverse complement strand
GATCTGTCCGGCAATAGAATTATTCAGCCCATTACCATCAGAGGAAGCAGCAATAAACTTTGCATCCTCAATAATATCATTATTGATCGTCAGCAATCCATCGCTATAGCTGCTGAAAAATTTGATATTGGTTGCAGGTGTGGAGTGGAGCGTGTAACCTTGCTCATGCAGATGATTGACCTGAGAGAAGATCTCGAATCCGATATTATTCAGTTCCTGCAGGTACTTTGGCACCGTCTGATTATATCCATCAAGCAGTGCAGCGGCTTTGCCACCATTGACTGCCATCCGCTCAGTTCCGTTTGCGGTTGAGATATACAATGAACCTGCATCTTCCTTCAGTTCGAAGGTTTGGTAGTAGTTGGCATCAGTGGCAAATACCCCACCAATGGTAATTCCCGCAACGTTGTTCTCACCGGTGGTCACGCTGACATTAGTAATCTTGCTTAACTCAATTACGATAGCATCGCGTTCATCAATGAGGTCATTTGTGGGGGTATTACGAACTGTGCTGTCATAAATCTGTTTATTCAGTTCATTGATCTTCACCACATAGCCATTGATCTCATCAACCAGTGATTTTGCCTCGACGCGTGTCTCACGCTTAATATCATTCAGGCCATCGGTAAGATTCTTCAGCTTATTGCTCAGCTTATCAGCTGACTGAACCACGTTTGTCCGGGCAGGATATGAAGTAGGATTTACAGCCAGTTCATCCCATGAGTTGAAGAAATTATTGATGAGATTGCCAAGACCAACATCTGATGGTTCATTGACGATACTTTCAATACTCTGCAGCACAGTACTTTTCTTATCTGAAAAATTAAAGCGCGACGTGTACTGACGGATATTGGATTCTACTATCTGATCCTTAATCCGCTGGATACTGCCTATATCAGCACCGCTGCCACTGTAGTTAGTGCCACTTCCCTCCGAAAGTCCTGCCTTGAACACAACTTTCTGGCGAGCATAGTTTGGATTCTCAGCATTACTTATGTTATGCGATGTAACATTGAGAGCCTGCTGATATGCAAACAAACTTCTCCGCGATATTTCCATCAAGCGGTTCACAGAATCACCTACATCTTAACATCGACGATTGATCTATCCTTGTTCCCGACGATGGCATTTACCAGTTCACCGACAAACTTCCTCATGTGCCGGATTATAAATAAGTTTCTCTGATTGACCTCAGTCACCTCAGTAATCAGCCTGCGCAGTTCATGCTCATCATCCATGAGCCTTGCCATGGATTCTGCATTGATTCTTCCATCCAGCAGCACACTGAGTTTAGGAAGCTTGTCACTACGGACATCTACTTCCAGCTCGCTTACCAATGCTTGCATCAGTCTGAGACGCAGGCGTTCGGTTTCCTGGATGGTTTGTAACACTTTCTCTTCCCTTGTAATCAGATCAGTAAGTGCTTTAGAATCACTTGACCCAAATGCAAGCTGCTTTGCGGTAACGATACCGAGAAGATGAGCCATATTGACACGCTGACGGTGTACAACATCCATTAATTCATCCTGGGGTTTCATCTAAGTACTCCTGTTTTGTTAGCATATTATCGGGAAAAAAGGCATACGACTTAAGCATCAGACGCCTCCCCTTTACCAAGGTTATTCATATATCCCATTACCCGCCCAACATAATTCTGGGTCTCCTTAAAGGGGGGGATTCCATTGTATTTATCCACATTACCAGGCCCGGCATTATAGGCAGCAAGTGCAAGTTTGAGGTTGCCATCGTACCGGTCAAGCATCATCGATATGTATTTTGTTCCGCCGAAAATATTCTGACGGGGGTCCCATGAGTTTTTGACACCCATAGCGCGTGCCGTAGGATCGATTAACTGCATTAACCCTTTTGCATTCGCGGAGGATTTTGCAGTCTCAATTGCGGCTGACTCTGTAAGAATGATTGATTTGATCAGCTTTACCGGTACACCATATTCCTGGGATGCATCACGAATAATGGACTCATACTTCTCAAGTCTTGCCATTGCTGATCCCGACGGTGAAATACCTTCCACTGGTGAATCACTATCCACCTCAATCGATCTCTTTTTCATAGGTTCTGCACTGCGCTGTGGCGCCTTAAGTACTGGGTGCTGCATGAAAACTGAAGGATCGAGGTCTTCACCCGTTTTTGCCTTATAAATCTGGTTTGCAATACCAAAGTTGCCTGAATTACTCATCATGGATGAAAGATGCTGCTGGAAGAAGACATCCATACTATCACCACCAAACCCTTCATCATCACCGAAAAGCCCGCCATTTGACTCAGTCATGCTTTTCAGCATCATCCCAACCATCATGCTTTCAAACTGTTTTGAAGCCATTGCGAGTTTTTCTTTCTCGTCATCGCTCATCCGGCTGCGCGGGTTTTCAGGTGCCGCAAGATGCTTAGTCTGATCTGTTATTTTTAATGATAGTTCTTTCATGACCTTACACCGATTACATTATTACCAGTTCAGCAGGTAATGCTCCCGCTTCCTTGATTGCCTGGAATATTGCGATGATATCCCTGGGAGAAACCTTCAGTGATGTCAGGGCTGAAGCAACTTCCTGAATATTATTGGCACCATCGATCGTCACAACATTAGCGTCAGATTCATTCTCAGTTGTCGGGGTAAGGTTGTTGTAGAGGACTGTTTGTCCCTGTGAAAAAGGATTTGGCTGCGATACCAGTGGATTTGAGCGGATGGTTATGCGCAGATTACCATGACTGATGGTAACGGGGAGAATTTTCACCTTACTGCCGGATACGATTGTACCTGTTCTTTCATTGATGACCACTTTTGCAGGATCATCGGTTTCAATTTCAATTGATTCAAGTTCCGCCAAAAATGCTGTGGTATTCGCCTGATTTGCAGCAGGCACAGTGACAGTAATTTCTGCACCATCAACGGCAATAGCAGTACCTGCACCATATTTAGTATTCACAGCATTTGCGATGTTATTTGCTGTTGTGTAATCTGGCACACGGAGAACGACAGACAGATTATTGCGGTTGCCTGAGTTTATGGGAATAAAATCTTCCTGCAGCATGGCTCCCAGAGGTATCCTCCCATTCAGAGCGTGATTTTTAATTACTCTACCGCCGGTTTTGGTCGAAATATCATATCCGCCAACTGATACAGCACCCTGTGCAAAGGCATACAGTTTCCCGGAAATGCCCGAAGAAAGTGGAGTCATAAGGAGTTGTCCACCCAGAAGACTGGTTGCATCACCCATTGAAGAGACATTGACATCAAATTGTCCACCCTGCTTCATCTGGTTAGCTATCGTGGCTGTAACCATGACCGCTGCGATGTTTCGTGTACGCAAATTTGCATCAGGTACGGTAATACCAAAACGTTTGAGCATACTGATTACAGACTGCACCGTGAATGAAGAGCGGTGACTGTCACCTGTACCAGCCAGTCCGATTACCAGACCGTATCCTATCAGTTGTTCGTTTGATTCACCTTTGAAGTAGGCAATATCCTTAATGCGCTGACCAAACGAGATTGCGCTCAGGGTCAGGAACAATATCAGAAAAATAGACACTTGGTTTTTCATAATAACACCTAAAAGAGCCAGTGGAATAGTTTTGTAATCCAGCCGGGTTCATTTGATTCGCCGATTCTTCCGTCGTTAGTAAATTCAAATTCAGCATCAGATATATTGTATGATAATACTGTATTGTTGGCCTGCACATCCGACGGGCGGACAATACCCTTGATCTTAACCAGCTGTTCTTCACCGTTGATCAGTATCTTCCGGCTTCCCTGTATTCTCAGGTTACCATTTGCCAGTACTGAATCAATGGTTGCACTGATCCGCGTTGATATTTTACCGGCTGAACTTGTTTTACCGCCACCATCAAAATTGTTTGATGAGCCAACGGAGAGGTCAACCCCGGGCAGTGCACTTTGGTCAACTTTGCCAGAGGCATTAAAACCGACTGATCCCTCTCTGCCTGTCTGGGTTGAGGCACTGTTTTCAGCCTGACTGGATTCAAGCACGATGATAGTGATTGCATCACCAACGCTGATTGCTTTATAATCCGAGAAAAGGGATGCAGAGGCATTTTGCCTGAAATCCTGAGCGTATACCAAAGCACCCATGACACAGAATATTGCGACAAACTTTTTCATATACATTACTCTATTATTTTTACCTGTGAACTGCTCTCAATAACAGCAGTAAAAAACTTGTTGTCTTCTGATTTAATCTTTATTCTTTCCCCAACCGTACCTTCACCTCTGGATTCAGCAGTGATGGTTACCGTGATAGCACCGATCGTTTTATAGGCAGTGATATGGTCACCAAACATAACATCGGGTTTTTTCCTGAGCATCCGCTCAGTTACGATGTTTCCCTGACGAATGTGAATCTTTGATACTGACTCACTCAGATCAACAGGATTGAACACCGGCGTATCATTGAGACCTGAAATCTCTTCCACTGAAAGCGAGAAGTCTGCGCTGCTTAACACTTCACCCGGTTTGATATTTCTGAGTGCAACCAGTACACCGCGCTGCAGTTTCATTCGCAGCGTGATGAGTGCTGATACCTGTGATCCATTTTGCCGGATTATCGTTACAGGAACATAGCCGTACCCTTTTGCAATTCTCAGCGATTTACTGGTGTCAATGCTCCACACTTCCCCTGCTTTTTGTACAGACTCAGATGCGATGGTATAACTGTACCCTGCATAACCGGAGAGCTGATTTGCGATATACCGGTCAAGCGAATGCTGAAATGACTGCGCATACAGCATACCTGAGAATACTATGCAGAGTAAAAACTTCATTGATTAACCACGTTTCAGATTGTTAGCCAGGCTCATCATCTCTTCAACCGTTTTAATGGACTTGGAGTTGATTTCGTATGACCGCTGTGCTGTGATCATTGCAACCATCTCTTCAACAATATCCACATTGGATGCTTCAAGGTATCCCTGGTGGAGTTCTCCAAATCCGGTTGAAGCGGGAGTACCAAGGATCGGAACACCTGATGCTTCGGTTTCCTGGAACTGGTTACCACCGAGTGCCTTTAATCCGGCAGGATTGATAAATCGTGCAAGCTCAAGGTTACCGAGTTCAACGGTAGTGCCGTCACTTTCCCGAACACTAATAACCCCATCTTTTGAAATACTGATGCCAGCAGCATCTGAACCGATAGCAAAGCCGGGATCCACTACATAGCCGCTCGAATTCACCAATGAACCATCAGCTGATACCCTGAATGAACCATCACGGGTATAGACTACTGATCCGTCAGGTTTACGTAATTGGAAGAAACCTTCACCATGAATAGCAACATCAAGCTGATTCGTGGTTGGTTGAATATCACCCTGTGAATGCAGTTTATCAGTGGATGATAGCTTTACACCTGTACCCACCTGAATGGTCTGGTTTACCCGTTCATTAACACCGGGGAGATAGGAGTTCAAAGGATTGGCTTCAACCTCCTGATACATCATATCTTCAAATTCAGCTTTACTTTTTTTGAATCCGGTCGTATTGATGTTGGCAATATTATTTGAGATAACCTGGATGTTAACCTGCTGTGCATACATACCTGAAGCGGCGGTTCTTAAAGCTCTGTTTGGCATTGTAGTGTCCTTTCCTAAAATCGTCCGATGTCTATTGACTTCGCCAGGGTGGTATCATAAAAGCCGATCACCTTTTGGGAAGCCTCGTAATCTTTGTTCAGACCAATCATTTCCTGCATTTCGATAATCGCATTCACATTTGAAGTTTCCAGAAATCCCTGATTCACTGTAAACTCTTCATCACTTGCATCTTCTATATCATTGTCCTCTGAAACAAATGCAGAATTGCCGGTGCGGGATAAGTTTTGTTGTTCAGAGATTTTCACAATTCTCAGTTTTCCAATCAGCTCATCTCCAATTCTGATTTCACCGTCTGTCTTAATCTTGACTGCTTTATTCTTATAGTCCATCACATTTTCAACCGATATGGGTCCACCCTGCCCTAACACGCGGTACCCATTGTTATTCACAAGGTATCCCTGTTCGTTGATGGTAAAGTTACCATTCCTGGTGATTTCCAGTCCGCGTTCAGTCTCAAGCACGAAAAAACCTGCACCATTAATGGCAAGCTGAAAGGGGTTATCTGTTTTCGTCATGGCACCCTGCGTAAAGTCAGTAATCTGGTTGAACCGTTCATCTTCAAAGCGGTTTACCAGTTCTGAAAAGGGGATCTCCCTTTTGTACCCGGTAGTGCTGATGTTTGCCAGGTTTTGCGATAGCACTTCAAGGTTTTTTACTTTCACCTGCAGCGCGCGGGCTGACTGATAAATACCTTTGATCATTGTGACTCCTGTTCCTCGTTAGGCTGACCATTCAGGATGGTCTGTACCACGCTGCCATATATTCCGTTCAGTTTGGTAATCATATAGCGGTCTTTATACATGATATTCAATGATTTTTCGAAAAATTCTTCTTCCGCTTCCGGAATTCCATATTGCTTTGCCAGAGACTGCAAGGTCTTAACAAATGCAGGATTCTGCTTCATCGGTTTCAGGATATTTTAATATTGCGAAAAATTGAACCGGTAAACGAATCTTCTGACAAATTTGCACTGGTAACCACTCTAAGCGTGGTATGAGTCTGCAGCCTGAAGAAATTCCAAACGGTTGCGTTAATTGTTGGGGTGATCTTCTTCAATAACGGGGTAAAGTGCTTACCTGCGAACAGGTCAATGAATAGCTTATCCCGGTATATCAGTCCTTTGAATGAGATGGTGTTTGCGGGGTCCGTCCCGATTTGAGTGCCGAGGGAGATCACTTCCTCGTCATTCGAATCACGAGTTAAGTAGGAATTATATATTATTATCGAATAACCTGCCGGTGTGATTAAGAGTAAAAAATCAGGGTACAAACCGAACCGGTTATACATCGACTTATAGAACAGATATTGTACTATGAGCTTACAGAGCAGGTTTATGGAATCCTGCACATCGTATGGCGGATTGCAAACCTGAAATGCCTCTACTGCCATCAGAAGTACCTCATCCCTGAACACAGCCTTTTGCTGCTTGAGCATGGACGGTAGTACAGCCGGGGTAAAGAGTAAATACTGCTCCAGCAAACGGTTGATATCACGGTATCCGGCACGGTGAATATCAACAGCAGTTTCAAATAGCTTTCTGAGTACATCGCTCAGAGCTGTTTCCTGGTTGTTTCTTGATGCAAGGTATTCACCCAGCTTGCTGCCACCGTATGCGTACACGTTCATAATCAGCATCATCTCAAGAAAGTCAGGGGTTTTCTCAAGCTTATCAAATGCCTCGGAGAACTGCTCGAATCTTGTTTTGTTAATTGGCTTTTTGTTTTGCAGCAATATCTTCAGAAACTTCACGTTGAAATCTGACAAATCCATCTTCAGAAGTGTAAGCAGTGCTGCAATATTCTGCTGAGAGATGTTCCCTGAAAGTATGTTGGTAAAGCTGACATTTAAAGGGTTTTGCGAAATTACTTTTGCAAGGATCACATCACCGGTTGCAGCATCAAACGGATACTTCATCATTGTGAGTGAGCCATTAAGAAACATCTTTAATCCCTGCGGGCTCTTTTCAATAACACGGCTGAGAGAGAGGCTCTCCTGCAACTGGAGTTCTTTCTCAGGTTTAAATGACTGATCCGGTTTGAAAACCGGTGTCACTTGCTGTGTTGGCTGTATGGCAGGAATATTCTTCAGCATAATCAGCGGTTCTTTTTCATCTGCTGAATGGTTAATGCAAGCTCAATCTCTCCTGTCCCAATTTCCAGTTTTCTTGCCAATGCAACGGCATCACTCCGGCTGGAGCGCACCTTTACTGTTGCAGGTAATTTTTTTCTTGCCTTCATCAGTGCCGGGTCATCTTTCACAATAATACTTTCACCCCGAAGATGTTTAATGCGGTTCCGGAGTGGATCGGTACTGGTGCGCGTTTTCTTTCCGGATCGCATAACAAAGAATGCAATCAGAAATGCTGCCTCCAGCACACCAAGGAATGAGTAAAACCAAACATCAGGAATCTGGGTAATGAACTGTATTACATTGTCAAAATTCATTGCTATGCCCTTACTTTTCTGCGAAGCGGAAATGTTAAAACTATCTGAGATCCACTCTCCTCAAACGCCTGCACCTCAAAGCTTCCTTCATGCTTCTTCATCAGATTCTCAACGATCTTTGTTGCCAGACTAGACTGTTGTTTCGATTCCTTTCCATTACCCAGTGAACGATGAAGATCAGACGTACTGACGATCTTTACAACGATTGACTCATTCTGATACCGTGTTTGCAGCACGAGCCCAATTTCTTCTTTTCTTGCAGAGCGGATCATGCCGAAGATATTGGCTAATATGTGGTGTATATAATTCGGGTGGCTAAGGATCGGCGGAATTCCTTTCTCAAAGTCCAGCACGCATTCAAGTTTCAGATTATCCAATGAGGATTTAATCAGGTGATGATACTCACCAATCACATCATTCAGGTTAACCGACTGAATCACTACATCCTGTTTATTCATGCTTGAGAACTTCACCAGGCGTGAGATCACAGAGTTGATCTTGTTAATCTGTGCCTTTATTCTCTTTACCTCCGGGATATTCTCTTCATCAGAGTTCAGCAAATCAACCTGACTCATGATGACCTGCAGGGGTGAGAGGATTTCATCCACAATTCCCTCGGTAAGTTCACCAATGGCTGAAAGACGGAAATCATTAGAAAGTTTTGCCTGATATGTCTGCAGGTCTTCATACATGGACTTCATTTTGCTTTTTACTTCAAGACGTTCCACTTTTCGCAGGTATGTTTTCGTAAGCACTTCAATCAACTGGCGATCAGGCTGGTGAATCTGCTTATCAGAGGCAGGGGTCAGTATTGCAAAAAGACCCTTTTGCTTATAATCTTCTACTATTGGAATAAGAAGGAAATTGAGCTTTATACCACGAATATCGTAGGCACCCAGATGAGGGAACATCATAGGTCTGGGCTGCTCAAACAGCTGTACCAGGATGCCATCCCGAAGATAGGTATTAATGGTTGTCTCAAGGTCTTTCGTGTCTTCGGAGGTATCAACGGCAACAAGACCATCATTCGGTTTATTAAACTCAAGAAGAGCACACTCTTTATAAGGAAGTATCCGTTTCAACGCAGCGCGGAACAATGCGAAGACTTCTTTACGGGAGTTGATATGCTCAATATCTTTGTCAAATGCCACCAGGGTCTGGAAGAGAAAGGAGTATTTTTCAAGCATATTACTGCCTGTTACTTCCTGCTGCGGGATCTGATTTCTGCGGGAATTCCTGGTCTGGGCAATGTCCTGTACCGATTGATAGAACGGTACGGCGCCAACGATATTTTCTTTATAGAGTCTCATCCGAGCCAGCTGTTTTTCATTTCATCTTCAAGGAGTTGCTGATACTGTGAGGTGATCTGATCCAGATCGGCTGGGATATTCAATACTGAGAAGATACCCTGATCAACAACGAAAGGTTTATCCCAGAAAAAGTTGCTTTTGACTACTGCATTGACCAGGTAATCTGCCAGGTGAACAACTGAGGCAAGCTTTTTATCAGCATTAGAAGCTGTCGGGTGGTGGTGGTAAGAGATTGCATCTGTCAATGATGCAGGGAAATTCCATTTATTCGCCAGCATCTTGGCAATCTCTTCATGGGTAAGACCGAGATGCATCATTTCAGCCTCAATAAAAGACCCCCCTTCACGGGAAGCAGTATCCACGATTGCCAGGAATGATGAATGGAGATATTTATGAATAACCGACACACCGAGATCGTGAATCAATCCGATAACGAATGCTTCACCCGGCTTCTCGAGATTGAAATCTGATGCAAGGCGTCTGGCAGCAATACCGGTAAGGATTGAGTGGAGCCAAAACTCCTTGTAGTTCATAATCTTATCATTCTTATTCTTGAACGCTTCCATCATAGAAAGGGCTATAACCATGTTCCGGATTTCCTGATGACCGAGAATGATGATAGCATAATCAATGGTGGAAACCCGTCTGGTAAGACCATATAGGGGTGAGTTTGCTATTGCCAGGATTTTTGTAACTAATCCCTGATCCTTGCCAATGATGCGGGAAAGATGTGCAGTTGATGCCGATGGATCATCCAGCAGTTTCGTCACTTCCATCATCACTTCAGGCATGGTGGGGAGCATCGAAACATTCGACAGTACCTTCTCAGTACGCATTCTTTTTTCTTGTAGTTCAGCAGTGATCATATTGAAAACCTATCCTTAGATTATTGATGTGAAAGTGCTTGAAGTTGATTTCTGAACATCTCCCGATAACTCTCGATAAAACCTGAGAGATATTCCTCATCACCAAGTTTGAGTACGGTGATGGTATCTTTATCAAAATTGTAGTCTTTATCCCAGATAAAGTCACCGGTCTGTAACACGGTGGTCATATAGTCAGCAAGATGTATAATGGATGCAAGCTCACGGCTATCAACGGCCTGAACCGGGCAATGGTGGTACTTCACAGCTTCAATCAATGCGAAGGGAAGATTCCATTTTTCCATGAGAACGCCAGCTACTTCCTGATGTCCAATCCCGAGTACTGAAGCTTCAGCTTCAAGGAACGTGCTGCCCTGAGCGACCGCCTCATTAATCTGACCAAATTCTTTCGGGAAGTATTTTCCGATAATCGGAATACCAAGATCATGCAGTAATCCTGCTGTGAATGCCTCTCCGCTGTTCTGCAAGCCAAGGTCTTCACATAGTTTCTTTGCAGTGGTTGCGGTCATCAGTGAATGCTGCCAGTACTTTTTCTGATTGAAGTACGGGCTCACTACCTTGTTAAAAGAATCCAGTAACGATATACCAATAACAATATCCCTTACCTGCTCAAACCCAAGGATCATAATGGCAAACTGTACCGTGGAAACCCTGCGTACGATGCCGTAGAATGGTGAGTTGGCTACAGAGAGAATTTTTGCAACCAATGACTGATCACGGTTAACGATCTCTCCCAACCGTGAGGCACTTGCCATGGGATCGCTGACCAACTTACTCACCTCGTGAATAATCTCCGGATACGACGGAATGCTGTGGATATGCTGCAGGGTGCGGTTCAGCTTTGCATCCCTTGCCAATTCTGTAAGCTCTTTCTCACTCATACATCACTTGTGTAATTTTTTTCTTTAATTCATCGATGATCCGGCTGTGAATCTGAGACACCCGGGATACGGTGATATTTAATACTTCGGCTATTTCTTTGTAGTTCAGATTCTCGTAGTAGTACAGGGAAATGATAAGACGGTCACGGTCATTGAGTCTTTTGATTGCATTTACAAGTTGCTGTTTGTCTTCCCGTTTATGGATATCATGGTCTGGAAGTGCCCCGCCATTGGGAATTGTTTCATACAGCATATAGCCGTCTTCATTATCGAAAGGCTGATTTAATGAAACGAAGTGCTTGTACTCTCCGTTTGCATTTGCCTTGGGGTAATCTTCAAGTTTTCTAAGCTCATCGATGATCTTGCCCCGGATCCGCTGAATGGCATACGTTTCGAACTTGGTGCCATAGTCAGGATCGAACCGGTCGATAGCTTCGCTTAAACCCTCGATACCAAACTGAAAGAAGTCCTTTTCGTCAACCACATTCATTTTCGCAAACTTTGAATGTTGAATAACATAATGAACCAGATTCGTGTATCGCAGCATGATGTTTCTTTTATTCATGATGCTGGGATTCTTTTTGAACTCCGCCCATAACGCTTCGTTACTCATGGTTTCCTTGCTCCATATAGTCATGTGATCCTTCTTTTCTGCTGACCAATGCGTGGTTGATTGCTCTGATAAAAATCAATGCGAGGATACTGGCAGCTATACTAACTACTGCAAAAATCATAAGCGAACGCATCACCATCTGTTCGATGGGGATATTTTTCTGGCTGTAGAAAATAAGGGAGATACAGAACACCAGAAGTCCGAAGTATAAAATGATCTTATGCATTATTCCTTATAGGTTTTTGCCTTATTATGTCAAAACCTATACCAAACTTTATGGAGATTTCCAGCTTAGAAAGGTGCGTTTTTAGGGCATTTTCGAAGGGTGAAAGTGACAGGTAGTAATTTTACTGGTTATTATTAGCCAGGTGAAGATTTTTTGTTAATCTGTCCGAAATAGCCTGTAATCGGGTAATAATGGTGCCATTTTGGATGGTTTCCACCAGAATTGACTGATTCATGATCGAGGAGCGGACAACGTCATCCGAGAGGAGTATCCCGCCCAGTGGTATGGTTTTTCCAAGGAAATGCTGCAGGGCAGAGGTGAGGTTTTTGTACGCTGTTTCCCCTTCTGCCTGTGAGAGACACTTATTGAATATAACTTCTAGTTTTACCTCAGGGTGCAATTGGTGCATTATCTTGGCAACAACATAGGCATCCATAACTGCGGTGGGCTCAGGATTCCCAACGATCACACACAATTCAGCTGCGCTGATAACGCTCAGCAATCCACCCGAGGCACCTGCCTGGGTGTCGATAATAACCACATCATAGCCGCGGGAGATGCTCCGTAGCGTATGGTGGAAGCCGCTCAGTTTTTCCTCGAAAAGCCTGGCAGTCTCGGAATTGCCTTCACCACCAAAAATTACATCAAGGTTATCACGTAACGGGGTGAGGGCAGCATGGATCAGACACTGATCATTGATGTAATCAGCGAGTGTATGTAATGGAAAAGAGTTGGTGAGTACCCGTAATCCGGAGTAAGTGATATCAGTTTCAAGCAACAGAACCCTTAACCCTTTACGGGAGAGCAACAATGCTACATTCAGGGCAATAAATGATTTTCCTGTGCCGCCTTTGCCTGATGTGAAAGCAATGACCGGGGCGCCATCTTCCCTGCCATTTGGCTTTTGGAGAATGGAGTTCAGCTCAAACAGCCGCCTCGCCTGACCGATCATCATACAACCTTACCGGTAAGAATCATCGAAGCAATAAAGTCCGGATCAGCTGCAATAATATCATCAGGAATGACCTGTCCGTTCGTGAGGAACTTAATGGGCACCTGATGCTTCACTGCAACATTCAGGATATTTCCATACGCAGCGGCTTCATCAAGCTTCGTATAGATCAGACCCGATACCTTCATGGGGCTGAATTTTTTAATTACATCCTGCAAATGCTTGGTTGTGCCTGTTGAACTGACAGCCAGAAGGACTTCATGCGGTTTCACCAGCTTCAGTGAGGTGCTGATTTCTTCCAACTGCTCTGTATTGTTCTGACTTCTGCCGGCAGTGTCAATAAAAACAATATCCTTTTTCCTGAACTGTTTCAGAAGGTTTGGTATCTCCTTGGTCTGATACGCAACAAGGAGGTCAATGGAACTGATCTGAGCAAAAACCTTTAGCTGATCAATTGCACCGAGGCGGTATGTATCAAGAGTTATCAACCCGACATCCAGATTATGCAATATCTTTGAAATTACGGCAAGTTTTGCAATACAGGTGGTCTTTCCTACACCAGTCGGGCCAATCACAGCTGTGATAAAAGGCTTTTCTTTTGCCTTTACGCCAAAAGAACCTACGGGTATCATGGCAGAGATTGTTGACTTCAGATATTCGTTCAGCTCATCGCCCTTCAGGAAAGGTGCCTGATGAGCTACAAGGGCAAGTATTTTTTTTGCAACCTGCGGACTGATCTCTTTATCAAGCAGTTCTTCCTGGAGTGAATCATCTTTCACCCTTGACTGAACATAGGGCTGTGAAGCAGTTTTTTTCTCAGATGTTTCAGTGGATGAATTATATGTTTTATAAATTCTGTCGCGTAGCCGGTTTAACTCAGAATTGATATCAGCAGGGGTGTCGAGTTTTGACTTCTGTGGTTCTTTTGTTTTTGCCGCAGGAGTCTCTTTATCCAGACATGCAGTGATTTCGAATTTCTTTCCAGTAGAGGCAGCTTCCTGTGAGGTAAGGAGCTTGGTACTGAGGATCAGTGCATCCTCGCCCAATTCCTGTTTCATCTTGTCAACTGCTTCCTGCAGTGTAATACCAGTATATGTTTTTACTATCATAAGTCAGATTACCTATATTTCAAGTTTGCCAATGAATTCGATATCGAGATTCACAGGCAATTCAGTGTATGAGAGTACAACGATATCAGGAAAACTTGAAACCAGCAGCCGGTAAAAATAAGGACGTATGGTTGCTGAAGTAAGAAAGATGGGAATATAACCGAGATTACGGAAAGTGCTCATATATTCCTGGATATTCCGGTTAAGGTCCATCATAGCGTTGGGCGACAGCCCAAGGGTTTGTATTGCCTCTTTCTGTTTCTGAAGGGCAGTGGTAATATTTTGTTCAAGTTTTTCACCCACACCAACAGCGTGAACAACGCCATTCTGATCCCGGTACAGGTTGCCAATGGTATCGGCCAATGCATGGCGGACATACTCAGTGAGTACAACAACATTTTTGGTTGCTTTTGAATAGTCAATAAGTGCTTCTACAATCTGCACCAGATCCTTTATTGGAATCAGTTCCTTCAGGAGATTCTGGAGTACTTTTTGAATGGTACCAAGGTTGAGAGCCTCAGGATTAATATCCTCAATAACAGCAGGATAATCCTTCTTTAGATTCTCGAGCAGCATCTTAACTGACTGACGTGAGAGGATCTTGTCAAAGTGCTTCTTGATGGTTTCCTGTAAATGCGTGGAAAGCACGGAGATTGAATCTACAACGGTAAATCCAAGTAACTCAGCCTTCTCCTTCTCTTCCATCGTAACCCAATATGCCTCAAGGTTGAAGGCAGGATCGGTTGTTGGAATGCCGGCGAGCTGATCCGGGATGTTTCCCGGGTTCATGGCGAGGAAACGGTCGCTGTAAATTTCATAATTTGTGACAATGTTCCCCTTGATCTTGATAATATAATCATTAGGGTTTAATTGCAGGTTATCGCGAACCCGGACAGGAGGAATGAGAATACCATACTCCAGAGCGAGGTACTTTCGTGTGGACGCAATTTTCTGAAAAAGGGTACCTCCCTGATTTTCATCCACCAGTGATATAAGTCCATAGCCAATTTCAATTTCAATTGGATCAACCTGCAGATATTCTTCGATCTTTTCCTCGGTAGGTGCCTGTTCGATAACTTCTGTCGGCATTTCGAGTTCGGGCTCTTTCTTCTGAGCACGGTACATTGCAAATCCTGAACCACCAAGTACAAGTCCGACAAGCAGGAAAGGAATGGTAGGCATTCCTGGAATGATAGCAAACAGTAAAACTGCACCCGCTACAGTGCCAAGAGCACGCGGGTTTGAGAAGAGCTGATTCTTCATCTGATTATCCATTGAGAGCTTGCTGCCCCCTTTGGTAACCACGATACCAGCAGAAGTTGCGATCAGCAATGCCGGGATCTGGGATACAAGACCATCACCAATCGTGAGGATCGTGTATTTCTGTATTGCCTCTACGAAGGTTAGCCCCTGCTGTACT
>JAEXTR010000303.1 GCA_023406915.1 Bacteroidota bacterium | reverse complement strand
CACGCCACAAGAGTTCATAAAACAGCCAATACGTTGATGAAGATGCACCAAACTGAGATTCATATTCCTTTAATCTTCCGTAAACCATCCTGGGAGACAATGATCCATTAGCAAGCCACGTGGAGAGCTTAGAAGAATAATCTGCTCCCATCATACCATTGCGGGTATCCTTATAATTCGCAACTGCCTTCGACTTAAAAAGATAATAATCAAGACGATCAAGCCCGGAAGTCTCGCCTCCACGAAAAATGATGGCAGCGCGTGGATCCTGTTTTATAAAAGGGATTCCAAACACTTCTCCAGCGGGAATAGAAGTAGATTTCAGTGTATCAGGAAATGCTGGTAATTTTTTTACTCGTGGAAGGGGTTCTTCGATATGAAGTCTTTTTTCCACTTCATTTTTAAAGACAGTAAATACATCTGGTAATTCTCCCCTTTCAAATGGCAGATGCCTTGGGGATATCAGTGATCTTTGCTCAAACTGCATTGCATCGATCCCAACAATATCTTTTAATTGGGACTCGACTGCCGTTTCTTCAAAAGTATGCTCACGGGTATATACAACCGTATCAATACTGTATTGTTTAATGAGGTCAGTAACTATTTCGATTGGATTGCCAACTGCAAAAAAGATATCGCTGCCAAGAGCTTGATAAGCATTGCGAAGCTCGGTAAGTGTTTCGCTCAGAAACTGAAATCGGAAGGAGCCAACCCTGGGAAAGCCTGACTGTGTATCAGCGTAAAGTGAGTCATCAAAAACATAAACAGGCAGCAACAATTCTGCATCCTGAATAGCAGAAAGCACCTGATTATCATGGATACGCAGATCATTCCGTAAAAAATACAACACACGGTTCATGGATGAGCCTAAAAAGAGTAGAAAAATACTGTGCAATTATACACGATTCAGTCAGATCACACAAGAGAGATTTTGACTTCACCAGCCAAAACGCCTCTTCGGGGGAGGTACCGGACAGATACCGGACAATTAGAGGGTAAAAAATGAAACTTTTTGGGAGTTTTGGTTGTCTAATAAATAAGATGGGTCATAAATCGGCTTTGCCGGTCAGAAATTGAAATAGATTATTGACTTTTACAACATTTTTTGCCTATTTTGGTTTTTGATTTTTGCAATCAAAAGATACCATTGATTTTTTGTACATTGTTTATCCAGAAAGCGAGAGGCTCTATCATCCTTGATACGATTACTGAGGTTTGCGGTAATTTGAAAACAAACAAGCGAGGTGGTACCTATGAAAACGATCAAAGCAAAAATCGAAAATCCGCTTTCCGAGTTAATCAGTGATGAAGTCTACGAATTGTTGACTAGTCACAGTTTAATCGACGAAAAAGCGGTACGCGACTTTCAGATCCGGAAGAAATTCAAACAGCTGCGCGCTAACAAGATCAGCGCCGGTGACGCGATAGATTCGATCCGGGAAGAGTATCCGTATCTTCAATTTGATACGATACGCAAGATCGTCTATCAGATTAATAAATAATGTTTGCTGTGCTGGCGTGACAGGCAGTAAGAATTTACGCCCGGTGTTACACAGAAACGCCGGGCTTTTTTTTATGAAAGACACTAACTACTATGAGCAAAGAAAAACCAAGAGTAACCAAAACTAAGTCAGAAAAAAGAGTTTCTGTGCAATCACCTTTTCATCTGTATCTTGGTAAAGAAAATTTTATTATCCTTGGCGTAGCAGTTGTGCTTACCGTGCTGGGTTTTGTACTGATGGGTACCGGCAGTTGGGATAGCACTGAATCACTGGTATTTGCACCTATAGTTTTATTTGTCTCATATGTTGTGCTGATTCCTCTTTCCATGTTCTTTAAGAAAAAGAAATCAGAGGAACCTGCACAGGAATAGGAATCCCGTGCTTCTTGCCAGAGTGGTTGGAAATGTTGTTTCAACCCACAAAAATGAAAAACTCCACAGCCATAAGCTGATGTTGATTCAACCTGTTGAACTTGATGGTTCCTTATCAGGAAACCATCAGACTGTTGCAATTGACTTTACTGGTGCCGGTATTGGAGAGACGGTACTGGTCACTCAGGAGGGTGATGCAGTGCAACAAATTCTTGGTCACGGTGAAGCACCCGTGCACACCATCATTGTAGCGATTGTAGATACGCTTTCTCTCGCCCAATGAAATCTACACGATTGCCTTTCGACGAGTTTTGCGCATTACGCTTTCTCCTCACCATCGAAGGTATCGGACCGGTAAAGATAAACCACCTGCAAAAAACCTTTCCCTCGCTCCTTGCTATACTTGATACCCCAAAAAATCTTCTGGCTAAAACTTCAGGCCTGCATGACACAATAATTTCAAGAATTTTTGACAGCCGTCATCAGCTCGACAAGCTGCATAAAACGATTGAGCGTGAACTGGATGCATTGAAGCAAACAGGTGCCAGTATCATTACTATTTGGGATGATGATTATCCGTTTCTTTTGCGTAATATTTATGCACCTCCACCCATTCTGTATGTTGCGGGTGAAATCGCTGCAGAGGATGAGAACACCATTGCTGTTGTGGGAACACGTACCCCAAGTCAGTACGGAAAAATGCAGGCGGAAAAGATCAGCGCGCAATTATCAGAATCCGGTTTTACGGTAGTTAGTGGTTTAGCACGTGGTATTGATTCCATCGCACACCTTGCTGCTCTACAGACTGGTGGAAAAACTATTGCCGTCATCGGATCAGGATTCGGACACATTTATCCAAAAGAAAACATCCCTCTGGCTGATTCGATCAGAAAATCGGGAGCAGTGCTAACCACACACCCTTATTTTGAAAAAGCTGTAGCCATGAATTTCCCTGCACGAAACAGAATCATATCCGGATTAAGCCGGGGAACAGTTATAGTTGAATCAGGTAGTAAAGGGGGCGCACTGCAGACTGCATCATTCGCATTGGAGCAGAACCGGGAAGTTTTTGCAATTCCCGGGAATATCGGCAGCAAACAATCTGAAGGGACTAATAACCTTATCAAGCATGGAACCGCAAAACTCGTTCAGCATGCAGAGGATATACTTTCTGAACTGCAACCATATTTGCCTCAAAGGCATGCTGTGAAAAAAGAGGTTCCGAAGGTAAGTTTATCCTTGTTTGAGGAAAAGATTGTCACAGCATTGGGGGAAGAAACCCTTCATATTGACACCCTAGCCAACAAGGCTGGATTCAGTACTCAGGAAGCCCTTGTGCACCTGCTGACGTTAGAATTCAAAGGCGTTATACGGCAACTACCCGGAAAAATGTTCGTTGCTGTGCAATAAGCAGCTGATATTTAATACTTTTTCTTATCCTTCCAGATAATTTTCAAGCGATCCCTGAACCCTTTTTCCAAACCATTTTCAGTCGGATAGTAAAACTGTTTTCCGGCAATTTCATCAGGGAGGTATTGCTGAGAGCTAAAATTTCCCGGAGCATCATGTGGGTACTGGTAGTTTTTTCCGTATCCCATCCCTCTCATTAGTGCTGTAGGGGCATTTCTCAGATGCAGGGGAACCGGGTACTGAGGTTCATTTTCAATGGTCTTCATTGCAGCCTTTATCCCTTTATAGGAGGCATTACTCTTGGGTGATGAAGCTAGATACGTTGCACATTGCGCCATTACCAGCAACCCTTCAGGCATACCAATTCTCTCCAGTGCCTGGAAACAAGAGACAGCAAGTACAAGTGCATTGGGTGATGCGTTACCAATATCCTCTGATGCCAGAATAACCATTCTCCGGGCAATGAATATCGGATCCTCTCCACCGGCTATCATTCGTCCCATCCAATAGAGTGCTGCATCCGGATCACTGCCCCGAATGCTCTTAATAAATGCTGAAATCAGATTATAGTGCCCCTCACCATTCTTATCATAAATAATATTTTTCTTTTGCACTGTCTCTTCGATGGCATCCTTGTTTATCTTAATTGCTTCCAGATCCAACTGATGCAGCACTGCAGCTTCAAGAATGTTCAACGCAGATCGCGCATCACCACCAGCCACATAAACCAGAAAATCGAAATCAACCTCTGTAATAGGAAGCGCTTTCAAAAAATCATCTATTGACAGTGCGCGCTTTACTATAGCTATCACATCCTTTTCTGTCAGTTCCTCAAGATGAAAAATCCTTACCCGGGAACGGAGTGCAGGGATTACTTCGAACGAGGGGTTTTCAGTGGTTGCACCAATAAGAATAATTGTTCCGGCTTCAACTGCCCCAAGAAGCGCATCCTGCTGCGCCTTATTAAAACGATGGATCTCATCAATGAATAGTACAGTGTTTTGCCCATGCTCTTTTGCTGCTTCCGCCTGTTGAATCACTTCCCGGATATCCCTTACACCAGAAGACACTGCATTCAGTTTATGAAATTCAGCATTTGTTTTCAGTGCCAGCATCCGGGCAATAGTAGTTTTACCTGTTCCTGGTGATCCCCACAGAATAAACGATGTAATACGGTCATTATCATACATAAGACGCAGTGGCTTATGAGGCGCCATAAGATGCTCCTGACCAAAGAAGTCTCCTGGGGTCAATGGACGAACCCGCTCTGCGAGTGGTATATCAGGGATAGTACAAGAGGTGGGCATAGGAAAGAGGACCTTTCCGGTTAATATTTATTCAATAATCACTTTTAATACTTTTTCATTCTCCCGTTTCATTCCGTAACGCTCCCGTGCAACTCTCTCCACCTTTCTTGGTACAGATTTCTCCAATGAATCGATACCTGCCTTTAAGTTGTTCTTTTCCTCGTTCAGCACCTTCACTTTGTGCTGTAAGGAATCAACCTCTGATCTGACTGAAAGGTACTTTGTGATTCCCCGTTCGTTAAACACGATAAATATTGAAAACCCGAGGGCAATCAAAACGAACAACAAGAGTACAAGTTTTTTCACCTTTTCACGGTTCATCTGAGGGCTGCCCTAACAATGCTTTCAACCACTTCTTTATATGACAGTCCGATTGCTGATGCTGCTTTAGGGATGAGGCTGGTGCCGGTCATTCCGGGTAACGGATTCAGTTCAAGGCAATAGTGACGGTTATCTGCGCTAACTCTGAAATCAACCCTGGCATATCCCCGGCACTCGAGGGCATTATAGGCTATGAGAGCTTGTCTTGCAAGACTCTTTGATAGGAACTCAGGTATCTGCGCTGGGACGACATACGCACTCATGCCTGGAGTATATTTACACTCATAATCATACAGTTCATGCTTCGGGATAATTTCTATAGCTGGCAGAGCCTTTCCATCAAGAACCCCTATTGTCATCTCCCTGCCGGGAATAAAGCGCTCTACAAGGGTATCACGGGAATACTTAAACGATTCTTCAAGTGCAGCCGGAAGTTCATCCAGAGAGTGCGCGATTGAGAGACCAATAGTGCTTCCCTCATCATTCGGCTTGATAATGACAGGATACCCAAGCTCATCTTCAATTCTTTGTACGACCTCATTATAAGTAAAAGCACCCTTTTGGATCATGAATCCTTCGGGAACCACAATTCCATGATCTTTGAAAAGACTCTTCGCCTTGTCTTTATTCATTGCCACTGAGCAGCTCATGACACCAGAGCCTGTATATCTGATGCCCGCAAGTTCAAGGAGTGCCTGCATCTTTCCGTCTTCACCATATTTCCCGTGCAATCCAAGAAACGCCACATCAGCCTGCTGTACTTGTGGCAGCTGAAGAATCTCAGGATAATTTCTTCCGTCCAGTCCGAATCCGTCATCTGGCTCAAACAAGGAAGTTACATCCTTTGGCTGATGAAGTCCAAGTGCAGGGTCAACCACAGACGTATCATAACCAAGTTCAGTAAGGGCATCATAGATTCCTTTTGAACTCTGCTTAGAGACCTGCCTTTCGGAGGAAGCGCCTCCGGCGAGCAGCACAATTTTTAAATTCTGTTTGCTCATGTGTGGTACCTGTTTTCCGGTTTAATGGTAATCCCATAACTGGTTTCTGCCAGTTCGTACAGTTTTTCCAATTCAGTTTTGCTGAGTTCCCGTATATTCCCCAATTGATAGGCGTGAAGCATAACCTGGGCTGTGTGCTCCAATTTCTCCATACGGTAGTATGCCTGCTTCACTGTACCACCTACAGTCACTGCACCATGATTTTGCAGGAGGAAAACATCAGCATACTGTATATGAGGATGCAGGCTGGCAGGAAGATCAGCAGTGGAAGGGGCACCGTAATGGCAAAGTGGAATTCTGCCGAGTGACAGGATCACTTCCGGGAATACTGGTCTGTCAAGTGATACCTCTGTGCAGGCAAACGCAGATGCATATACTGGATGCGCGTGCACCACTGACATTACATCCTGCCGATTCTTATAGATATGCAAATGAAGGGCAGATTCTGAGGAAGGTTTCCTGCTACCTTTCAGCCTCTCCCCCTCCAAGGAGATTTCGATGATGTCTTCTTCTGTCAATTCACCTTTACACACTCCTGAGGGAGTGATCAACACTGTATTGTGGGGTGTGAGTGCTGAGATATTGCCATCGTATGCCGCCACCATTTTTCCAGAGTATAATGCGTGGGCAGCATGAACAATTTCAGCTCTCAGGTTCATAACCCTCAACCATCTCAATCAATTTCATATTTATAACACCATCGTCTATTGTAACTGTTGGCACCTCATTTTTCAGGAAAGAGCGGTTAACAGATTTCAACAGTCGAAGCAATTTATTTGCCCGCTTGTTGAATACTTTTTTGTATTCACCTTCAAGCAAAATTGTCAACTTACCAGCCATCAACCTGCGCGCGACTAAATTCTCCACTGAAATAGAACCTTTACTGCCGACAATTTCAATTCTGTTGAACCCCCTGGGAACGCAAAATGCAACGGAGAAATATCCCGTGCCACCATTTGTAAACTTCATACTGCCAGCTGCATAGTCATCTACTTCCGTTTGATACACCATCTTTGCTGTGTGCCCCTGGATACTGGAAATTTCCCCACCAAGAAATCTGCAAACATCAAGCATATGAGGACCAAGATCACGGAGTGCTCCTCCGCCAGATTCTTTTTTGTAGCGATAGTTATCACTGGGTGTTACATTTACCTGGAAATCAGCTCTGACAGAAATGATTTTACCGATCATTCCCTGTTCTATCAGCTCTTTTGCCTTTATCACAAGAGGATGGTAACGGTACACAAAGTTCACTGCACACTGAACACCAGAAGCAACACATACATCCCTCATTTCCATCGCCTGTGCAGAGGTAAGCGCAAGAGGCTTATCGCAAAGAATATGTTTGCCTGCACGGGCAGCCTGAATAACCTGCCAGTGATGGTCATCATTAGCACTGCCAATATAGACTGCCTGGATTCCGGATGCAAGAAACTCTTCGAACGAAGTAAACGAGGCAGGGATGGAAAACCTATCGGCAATTGCCTTTGCCCGGGCAGGACTACCACTATAGACGGCAGCAACATCCGCTTTCTGAACCATCCGGAATGCGGGAATAACAGAATGCTCGGCAAAGGACCCGAGTCCAGCAACTCCCCATTTCAAGCGGGTAATCCCTTTCCGTTTCATCAGCAGCATAGCAGCCTCACAGTTTTAATCTTTCCATCAGCATCCTGATAGCTTTGGAACTTTGCATAATGTAAAAGTGGATACAGGGGACATTGGCATTCAGAAGCCCCTCAACCTGTTTCAGGGTATGCTCAATTCCAATCTCCAGCACATGCTCGTTATTCTTTGCTTCCCGTACTTCCTGCACCAGATCATCAGGCAGGGAGATAAAGAAATTCTTGGGCAGATTTGTAAGATGATGCGGATGCGACAGAATCTTCAGACCAGGAATAATTGGTGCCGTAATCCCCAGTGCCCTGAGGTTCTCAGCATACTCAAAATATACTTTATTATCAAAAAACATCTGGGTTACTATATACTCAGCACCGGCATCAATCTTTGCTTTTGTGTACTGCATATCAGTCCTGATACTAGGAGCCTCAAAATGCTTTTCAGGATAACCACTGACTCCTACACAAAAACCGGTTGGTTTTGCATCCAGCAAATCTTCTTCAAGATAGGTCCCGTGGTTCATATCCATTATTTGGCTTACCAGATCGCTTGCATAGATGTTCGTGGTACGCCCCTGGGGGATTGGCTTATTGTAACCCTTATTATCGCCCTGGATAGCAAGCACGTTCTCAATGCCAAGATAGTTGAGTTCAATCAGAAAGTCCTCAGTCTCCTCGCGGGTAAAATTCCTTGCCAACACATGAGGCACTGCCTCAATATTATATTTATTCTGAATCAGTGCGCAAATACCAAGGGTACCAGGTCTTTTACGCAAAATCTTTTTCTGAATCCCTTTTGGAGTTTCATTATAGAATACTTCTGCAGAATGACTGGTAATATCAATGAACGGTGGGTTATAACCGGCAACCGTTTCAATAGTATGCAGCAGTCCTTTGATGTCCCCACCGCGCTGAGGTGGTATAATCTCAAAACTGATCAATGTCCTGTCAGACTTTGCAATAATATCAACAACTTTCATAGTAACCTTTCAGTACAATTTCACGTGGTCCAGTATGAGTAATCTGCCTGGGTCAGTCTTTCAGTTTAATATTCATCGGCTGGATACCCCATATCTTTTGAGCATAATCCATGATGGAACGATCGCTGGAGAATTTTCCTATCCGTGCAACATTCAGAATACTCTTCTTTGTCCAGGCTACAGGATCGGCATACAAATCGCTTACCTTCTGCTGAGCGTCAAGATATGAGTCGAAATCAGCAAACAGGCAGTAATAATCAACTTCCATCAGGGAGTCAATAATGGGCTTAAAAATTCCACTTTCATGCCTGCAGAAATAATCGGTTTGCAGGATATCGATCACTTCCTTAATCCGGGGGTTCGATTCATAGTACGATTTCGGGTTATATCCTTCTGATTTCAGCTTCAGTACCTCATCAGCCAGTAAACCAAAGATGAAGATATTCTCGTCACCCACTTCCTCGCGGATTTCCACATTTGCACCATCCATGGTTCCGATCGTAATGGCACCGTTGAGTGCAAATTTCATATTTCCTGTTCCCGATGCTTCGAAACCAGCAGTTGATATCTGCTCAGAGAGGTCTGAGGCAGGAATAATTTGCTCAGCAAGCGTTACTGAATAGTTCTTGATAAACACAACTTTCAATTTATCGCCGATAATTGGATCATTATTCACAGCTTCAGCCACATTATGAATCAGCTTAACCACAAGCTTTGCAGCCTGATATGCTGGTGCCGCCTTGCCACCAAATATCACTACTCTCGGAACATACGGCAGTGTCGGATTTTTCCTGATCCACAAGTATTGTGAGATAACCTGAAGAATGTTCAGAAGCTGTCTTTTGTACTCGTGGAAGCGTTTAATCTGAACATCAAACATCGCATCTGGTGATACTGTGATGCCATATTCTGCCTCAATCTTATCAGCAAGAATTTTTTTGCAACCCCATTTTACCTCGCGCCAGTTTTCAATAAATGCAGGATCATCAATGTAAGCTTCCAGTTTTTTCAACTCATCAAGGTCTTTGACCCATGCATCCCCGATAGTCTCTGAGATTAGCTTTGACAGCATCGGATTCGCTGCTTTCAGCCATCTTCTTGGAGTAATTCCATTCGTAACATTGACAAACTTTTCAGGCCATAACTGATAAAAATCCCGGAAGACAATATTCTTCAGAATCTCTGTATGCAATGCAGCAACGCCATTAATTGCATGGCTGCCAACAATAGAAAGATTCGCCATCTTTACTTTTTTATCGCTTCCTTCACGGATAATCGAGAGCCTGTTCAGTATAGCATCATCTCCAGTGTACCGTAACCGAACCTCCTCGAGAAAGCGATGATTGATTTCGTAAATAATCTGCATATGTCTTGGCAGCAACTCAGTGATGATATTTACTGACCACTCTTCGAGAGCCTCTGGTACAACAGTATGATTTGTATATGCAAAGGTACGCCAGGTGATTTCCCATGCGGTCTCCCAACTCAATCCTTCTTCATCCAGGAGTATACGCATCAGCTCTGGGATTGCGATTGATGGGTGTGTGTCATTCAGTTGAATTGCAGTTTTCTCAGGGAAGTCACGAAAATCATCGTGATTGATTTTAAACTTCCTGATGATATCCTGTAATGATGCTGAGACGAAGAAATACTGTTGCCTGAGTCTGAGATATTTACCCTGAGTATATGTATCATTTGGATAAAGCACTTTTGAAATGTTCTCAGAAAGATTCTTACTTTCAACGGCACCAACATAGTTACCGGCGTTAAAGTCCTTGAAACTAAATTCATCGGTAGCACGGGCTGCCCAAAGTCTGAGATTATTTACTGTATCGGTTTTGTACCCTGGTACGGGAATATCATAACCAACTGCAATAACGTCTTCGGTATCAACCCACCTGAAGTTAAGTTTGTTCTTTGCATCAAAATATGACTCAACTCTGCCGCCAAACTTCACGCGGTAATTTAATTCTCTTCTGAATATCTCCCAAGGATTACCAAGGCTTAGCCAGTGATCTGGCTTCTCCATTTGCCAGCCATTCACTACATCCTGCTGAAATATTCCAAACTCATACCGGATACCGTAACCAAATGCAGGGAGTTGCAATGTTGCCATGGAGTCAAGGAAACATGCAGCAAGTCTTCCCAGACCACCGTTCCCAAGCCCCATATCTTTTTCAAGTTCAATAACATCTGCCAGCACAAAACCATCCTGCATAATTATATTCCGGCATTCTTCGTAAT
>JAEXTR010000278.1 GCA_023406915.1 Bacteroidota bacterium | reverse complement strand
TCTCAGGGAATCGCATGATGTTCTGAAAATTTGCTCCGCGAAACGAATAAATGGATTGTGAATCATCTCCAACAACCATAATATTATTGTTCCTGGCGGCTAGTCCCTTTACAATTTCTGACTGAAGATAATTGGTATCCTGATATTCATCAACCATTACAAATTGGATACCGGATAAAAGATTACTCAGAGCAGGGGATTGTGTGCAAAGGAAATCCCTCATATACACAAGGAGATCATCATAATCCAGTAAATTATTTTGGCGTTTGTATGAAGTGTAAAGAGATTGTAGTTGTTTCATCTCTTCAGTGTACATTGAAAAATGAGGGTAGTCCTCATCAACGATCACATCAATAGCCCTGCCGGTATTTACATGGAGACTAAAGATTTTGAACAATGTAACCTTTGTAGGAAACCTTTTATCCTTGGGTACAATCTTCGCGCGATTTCTCACCAGGTTTACCGTATCTTCACTATCCCCCTGATCGAGGATGGTGAAACCAGATTCAAGCCCAAGTGATTTGGAGTATTTCCTGAGAGTAGCATAAGCGAACGAATGGAATGTCCCACCCTGGATAGATTCGCACCTCTTATCAAGCAGAATTGCTGCCCGGTTGATCATCTCATTTGCAGCTTTCCGGGTGAAAGTCAGCAGTAATATAGAAGATGGATGGTACCCCAACTCGATTAATCTGGCAACACGATAAACCAACGTTCTGGTCTTACCAGTACCCGCACCTGCGATTATCAGAAATGTACCATGAATTGCAGCAGCAGCCTCATACTGGGCGCTGTTCAGTTCATCACGGTATGCAATCTGCAATTTGCTTTCATCTGGAATTGTTTCTGGATAGCTCTTAGCTGATATTTTCTGTAGTGAGTATTTTTTTAATTCCATTACCGCAATGCTTTAGGTTTACCAATAATTTCAGATACTAGAATCACATCCCGTAGAGTGGAAGGAGATACAAGCAGGTTTTTAATACTTACACCTCTCTCAGATAGCTTACCTGATTCATCAATCCTAATCTCTTCCAGATTACCGTATTCAATTTTTTTGTTTTTAATCGCATCATATTTTTTCATCATCTCCTGCTGGTGCTCTATCAATTCTCTGTTTTTCCGTTCTGCCTCCTGTGATCTGTAATCCTGGCGCACAGATTCAGGTGATTGCTGTCGTGAAGAGGTTACTGTTTCCCGATCATAATTTTCAGAATCCCGGTCATAATTAACATCTGCTTCACGCTTGTATTCATTTTCAGATTTCGAGGATTCCATGCCAAACAGCTTCTCGATTTCGCGTCGGATTGCGTCTTCTTCACTGCCTTGAGATCTGGTATCCGTATGTTGAGGATACTGTGAAGCAGCATCCCCCGGTGGAGGTTGCTGCTTCTTTTTGAATAACGGGGATAACAGTGAATACAGTACTGAGAAAATGATTATTATCTCAAAAATACCGAACTCAGCCATTATTTTCCTTTCCTTTGCCTTCCTGAGGCTTTGAGATTGATTCACGCATCTGTGTATCAGCCTGTACATTCTTCAGATTGTAATAATCCATGATGCCAAGGTTCCCGGTTCTGAATGCATCTGCAATCGCTTTTGGAATTTCAGCTTCAGCCTCAATTACCTTCGCTCTCTGTTTGGCGACCTCTGCCAGCATTTCCTGCTCGGATGCAACTGCTGCGGCTCGTCTTTCTTCTGCGCGGGCACGTGCAATCTGTAAATCTGCCTGAGCCTGATCAGCCTGCAATTTTGCACCAATGTTAGATCCAACATCTACATCTGCGATATCGATTGAAAGGATTTCAAATGCGGTACCGGCATCGAGCCCCTTAGAGAGCACAACCTTCGATATAGAATCTGGATTCTCAAGCACACTCTTATGCGTTTCGCTTGAACCTATTGTAGAAACAATACCTTCACCAACTCTGGCAAGTACCGTAGCTTCACCAGCACCACCAACCAGACGGTCAATATTGGTACGCACAGTGATACGTGCAATAGCCTTCAACTGAATACCATCTTTTGCCATTGCAGCAACCAGCGGGGTTTCAATTACTTTGGGAATAACAGACATTTTCACTGCCTCAAGAACATCACGTCCTGCAAGATCGATGGCTGTGGCACGTTCAAATGAAAGCCCCAAGTTCGCCTTATCAGCTGATATCAAAGCATTCACTACTTTATCAACATTACCCCCAGCCAGAAAATGTGCTTCAAGTTTGCCAAGCGGAGTGTCAAGTCCTGCTTTAGTTGCAGTAATCTTGCTTCTTACGATAATATGAGGTGGAACTTTTCTCAACCGCATACCAACCAGATCACCAAAGATTCTGACGTTTACGCCAGACGAAACTGCAGTGATCCACAGACCAACCGGAACAAAATAAACAAAGAACATGAAAAAGATAATTGCACCAATTATCACCGCAACACTAATCGTAGCGCTGAATTCTTCCATAGTGAGATTCTCCTTCTAAGGTTTTTTAAAAGACCATAGTTTAATATAACATTTCCTATACTCTGGAACATTTATCCCTGACGTTGCGTTTCAATTAAAGAGAAGCGGGAAATACCGGAATATTACACCTTATTTCAGTGGAAAATTAGGTATTTTTCTACTCTTCTTTTACATCAACTGGTGTTGGACACCGTTATAAACAGGAATTACTCGATATGGATGGAAATTTTTCTGAAAGATTGCAAAATGTTATTCGGCTTAGCCGCGAGGAAGCTATGCGGTTGGGGCATGACTATATAGGGACCGAACATCTTCTGCTTGGTATCATCAGGGAAGGGCAGGGGGTTGCAGTCCGTATTCTTAAAAATCTTGATGTTGATCTTATTAAGCTTAAAAAAGCAGTAGAAGATTCGGTCCGGTCTGCCGGAGGGACCTTGACTTTAGGTCAGATCCCTCTCACTAAACAGGCAGAACGAGTCCTGAAAATAACTCAGTTAGAGGCAAGACTCTTTAAGGCAGATGCGATTGGCACTGAACACCTTCTGCTTTCGTTGCTTCGCGATTCAGACAATCTGGCAAATCAACTCTTACTTCAGTTTAATGTTGCTTATGAGAATGTACGTGCCGAACTCTCCGATCTTCTTGGGGCTCAACAGTCCCCTAAGGATACTTCCAGAGGTCCGGCAAAGAATCCTCCCTCCGGTGAATCCCGCAGGCAGGAGAAAACGAAGACTCCCGTTTTAGATAATTTTGGAAGAGATCTCACAAAGCTTGCGGTAGAAGACAAGCTTGATCCTGTTGTTGGCAGGGAGAAAGAAATTGAGCGCGTAGCACAGATATTAAGCAGAAGAAAGAAAAACAACCCTGTCTTAATTGGTGAACCAGGCGTTGGTAAAACTGCAATAGCAGAGGGACTTGCTATCCGGATTATCCAAAGGAAAGTGCCCCGTACACTACAGGATAAAAGAGTGGTTACCCTTGATCTTGCGGGATTAGTAGCTGGTACTAAGTACCGTGGACAATTCGAGGAGAGAATGAAAGCCCTGCTTAACGAACTGGAAAAAGCCAGAGAAGTAGTGCTCTTTATTGATGAGCTCCATACAATTGTCGGTGCAGGTGGTGCGTCAGGTTCCCTTGACGCCTCAAATATGTTCAAGCCGGCATTAGCTCGAGGTGACTTTCAGTGTATTGGCGCCACTACTCTTGATGAGTATAGAAAGCATATTGAAACTGATGGGGCACTGGACAGACGCTTCCAAAAGGTCATGGTTGATCCACCGAGTATTGAAGATACCATGAAAATTCTTGAGCAAATCAAGTTTAAGTATGAAGAACATCACCGCGTAAAGTACTCTGAAGCCGCCATCGACTCAGCAGTTAAAATGAGTAACCGCTATATTACTGACAGGCACCTTCCTGATAAGGCCATTGATG
>JAEXTR010000254.1 GCA_023406915.1 Bacteroidota bacterium | reverse complement strand
CGCAATCCATTTTATATGGCGATTTACCTCCTGGTGATCTCTTTCGTTGCACTGATAGCTGGATTAGTCTATAAAAAAAATACATTCTGTCGATATATTTGCCCCGTAGGGTTTCTTTTAGGATTCTACGCAAAACTGGCACCTATTGGGCTTCGGGTAAAGGACCCAACCCTTTGCAAATCATGTAAGGATAACTCCTGTATTCACCCATCTCATTCATTTAATCTAGAAATGAAGAGTTGTGGGGTGGAAATTTACCCCGGAAAACAGAAAGATAATGCTGATTGTATACTTTGCGCAGGATGCATAAAGACCTGTTCACATTTTCAAGAAAAAACACCGTCTGAGACCCGTCCAAACCCACAACTCACATGGATTGGATTTGCAAAAAGTTTATTTACTTCAAAACCGTTAAAAATTGCTGAGGCATTGTTTGTTCTCCTACTCTCTGGGTTCGTTGTTTCAGAAATCTGGACAGAATGGAATGAAACCAGTAATGTACTGCGAGTAATATCAAAAACCATTTTGGCTCCTCTTAGTATTGAAAACAGTTTTATAAAAAGCGTTCTTCATGGTATTATTATATTTGTTTTAGTCCCTCTAGTGATTTGGTTAATTCCATTCATTATTACTAAACTAATGGGAGTATCTTTAAAATTAAAGGACTATTTAAAGAACTATAGTCTGGCATTTATTCCAATCATTGCAGCTGCACATCTGTTAAAAGCGATTCTTAAGTCTGTTTCACGCCTACCTTACTTCGAGTTTCTTCATACAGACCCTATTGGGATGAAAACTGCCAGAAAAATTTTAGAGGGGAAACTAATTGTTGCATCCCTGCCGTCTGTATTTGATATGATTATTACCTTCTTATTACTTATCATTGTCACAGTTGGTCTGGTGGTTAGTATAAGAATGATTGTTACTATTAATGCCAGAATAGGTACATCAGCAGGTAATGTCTATTTTTTGATTCCAGTTTTGTATGGATCAATTTTCTTTTGGATGATCATTTTTTGGCGGTTTTAATAACCAGGGCAATTCATTGTTAAGCACTGAGGAGTTTCTTATCTTTATCGGTTCTTATTCTCAAATTATGACGGCTATGAAACTACTCAGAACATATACTATCATACTGCTACTTTTGTCTGCAAATTACCTCCATGCTCAGGTTGAAAGCGTTCCTTCACAGCATGAAGTGTACCATTTCTTAAAAGTGATGAAGGTCAAAGGTCTTATAGACAGAATTCATGATGATGACCCTCTGATGATGCGTGGTGAGGTCAGGAGGTTCCTGGAAAAGCTTGATACCATGCGTGCTGATCTCAGCAGCGTTGAAGTGACTACCCTGAACAAATATTTGTCTGAATTCAGTGATGATATGATATCTGAGGATAACACACATAAGATATTTGGCGGCGACATGAGTTTGGGAGACAGAATCGTCTCTGCATTCAGGGAAAAGAAAAAATATTTGTACCACCATAAGGACGAAAATGCAAATTTATTTATCCGGTGGTTCGGGGAAGCATACTGGGGTCAGCGTTTCAGAAATGACATAACAAACTCAATTGTCTATGGTACCGGGTTTGCATTTCAGGGTACCGTCCTTGATAATCTTGGCTACAACTTTACTTTTGAAAAGGGCTTAGCCGGTGGCAGCAAAAGTTTTGCCGAGATTATGGACCCAAGACTGCCGGCAAATTTCAAATGGGTGGAAGATATGGAGAACATAGGCAATTATGACTATACAAGAGGCTATCTTCGATACCTCTACCAGCCAGTGGAAGATATGTCTTTTGTGTTTCAGATTGGCAGGGAAAATATCAGTTACGGATATGGCTACGGTAGTAAATTTGTTCTGAATGACCGGACTCCCCTACTCGATTTTTTTAAGTTTGATTTTGATTATGGTATCGTCCATTTCACATCTTTGCATGCACAAGGTGTGAGCTATTTCAATATTGACCGAAGTAAAAATATAAACAAATATTTTGCCATCAACAAAGTCCGGCTCTCGTTCCCGGGCTGGTTTGACATTGGTATAGGAGAGAATATTATTTATTCAGGACGTGGAATCGATCTGGCATATTTCAACCCAATGATTTTCTATAAGTTTGTGGAAATGTCCCTCCAGGATCGTGATAATGGTACTATGTTTTTCGATATCCAGTCAGATGCCATCGATAACCTGGAACTGCAGGCTACTTTCTTTATGGATGAAAGCATCATTAATGACATGCAGTGGATGGACCGCTACAGTAACAAAACGGGTTATCAGCTCGGGGCATTCTGGTATGAACCCTTTGGGCTTGAGAACGCTTCTCTGATCGGTGAGTATACGAAGATACGACCTTTTACTTACTCTCATTACAACATTCATAACAACTATACCTCCTGGGGGATACCCCTCGGACACCGTATAGGATCGAATGCAGACGAAATTGCTGCTACTTTCCGATATACCGCATCAGCAGATCTTCGATTTGAGGCTGGGTATCGATTCGTCCGGAGAGGTGAAAACGTTTACGACGCAAACGGGAACCTGATCTACAATGTAGGTGGTGATATTTTACTGACACACAGAGATAATATCGACCCAATGACTGCGCCTTTTCTGGCAGGTAACCGGTATGATCAGCATATCGTAACACTTTTTGCCCGTTATGAATTCCTCCGTGATCTGGCATTTACCTTCTACTACCACTTTGAACAGGATCATGAACTCGCCACAGGTAATAAATCCATTCTTTCGTATCTTGGTGTTAAATTCATCATAGATTTTTAGGAGTTAACCGTGAAAAAAACTCTCATCCCGTTCTTAGCCTTCCTGCTTCTTGTTTTTGCAGGTTGCAATAACAATACCACTCAGGAAGATGCGGCGAAAGCAACAATCTATCTGAATGCTGAATCGATGAATAATGAGGACATCGATCTCTACATGGAAACGATCCATCCTGAAAGCCCGCTATACGGCGCAACCGAAAGAATGGTTCAGACCCTATTTGAGCAGTATGATCTGAAAGTTACGCTTAAGGATGTAAAAGTTGAGAAGATAGAAGATGATCTTGCTGAAGTACTCGTTGTACAGCAAACCAGAAAACTGGCCGGCGGTGATTTTCAGGATAATGAAGTTGAGACAAGAAATGTACTGAAACTTCATAATGGGAAATGGAAGTTCTTCTCATCACAGATCCTGAATACGGGTGTACTGGAATGAGCACTGATATCGTTTTGATGCTTTCTGCATCTACAATATTCTACCTCCAGACTATTGCAATGGGGGTCGGTAGCGGGTTCATCATTGGATTTCTTGCAAAAAAAATTGCGTTTCTTCTGGTTTTTATCATTGGGATGCTGCTTTTGTTCGGGCAGCTGGCGGTCATCAATGGATTCATTCACTTTGATGCGATTTCTCTTCAGAATGTGTTTGAGGAAGCCACGAAAGGAAATCCTCTTGAGACGCTGGGACTGAAAGAACTTGCCATGGCAAATCTCCCGTTTCTTATATCTGCACTGATAGGATTCTATTTCGGTATCCGAAAATAGTTTTCCCCTTTAAAATACTTCAGGGCTGTCTCTTCTGCTGATCACCATCATTGGGTGCAGCTTCAGGAACAGCCCTGACAAAGTAGTTGCCAATGAGGCTCTCTTATACTATATATTCCTCAATCGGTAAGCAGGTACACATCAGGTTTCTGTCACCATAAGCATTATTGATTCTTGATACAGAAGGCCAGAACTTGTTTTTCCTGAGAAGCGGCAACGGATAGGCAGCCTTTTCTCTGGTATAGGAATGCTTCCAGTCATCAGCGATAACTGTCTCAAGTGTGTGAGGAGCATTTTTCAGCACGTTATCTTCTTTGTCTGCATGTCCCTCTTCAATCTCACGAATCTCTGCACGAATAGCAATCATCGTGTCAATAAAGCGGTCAAGTTCAGCTTTTGGCTCACTCTCTGTTGGTTCCACCATAAGGGTACCTGGAACCGGGAATGAGACTGTTGGAGCATGGAAACCATAATCCATAAGGCGCTTGGCAATATCCTCAACTTCAATACCTGCAGTTTTCTTGAACTCACGCATGTCAAATATCATCTCATGCGCATTACGTCCGTTTTTGTTTGTGTACAAGGTCTTGTAATGTGGGCTCAGCTTCTCCTTCATGTAATTAGCATTCAGGATGGCATATTTCGTTGAACGTGTCAGCCCTGATTCTCCAAGCATTTTTATGTATGCAAGTGAGATGATAAGGACGTTAGCTGAACCGTATGGGGCTGCAGAAACAGCTGAAAACCCCTGTTCGCCACCAACTTTTACCACTGGATGGGTTGGAAGGAACGGCACTAAATGTTCACGAACACAGATTGGTCCCATACCTGGTCCACCACCACCATGCGGAATTGCAAATGTTTTGTGCAGATTCAGGTGGCAAACATCGGCACCTATCATTCCCGGGCTGGTGAGTCCAACCTGGGCATTCATATTGGCACCATCCATATAAACCTGTCCACCATACTGATGAATGATTTCACACACCTCAATGATGCTTTCTTCGTAAACACCATGTGTTGATGGATACGTAACCATCAGGGCACACAATGTATCCTTATGCTCTTCTGCTTTCTTTCTCAGATCATGCATATCGATATTGCCCATTTCATCACAAGCAACAACTACGACCTTCATCCCCGCCATTACTGCACTCGCGGGATTGGTGCCATGGGCAGATGACGGAATCAAACAAACAGTTCTGTTCGTCTCTCCGCGCCTCAGCTGATATTCCCTGATTACCATTAATCCAGCATACTCACCCTGTGCACCAGAATTTGGTTGCATTGAAACTCCTGCAAAGCCAGTGATTTCACTGAGTGCATCTTCTAGGTCTTTGATGAGTGTCAGATAACCTTCTGTTTGATGAGCAGGTGCAAATGGGTGGATATGGGCGAATCTTGGATACGTTACAGCCAGCATTTCAGCTGCTGCATTCAGCTTCATCGTGCATGAACCCAGTGCGATCATTGAATGTACCAGAGAAAGGTCTTTTCTCTCAAGTGATTTAATATATCTCATCAGATCGGTTTCTGAGTGATACATCTGAAACACCGGATGTGTCAGATATGCCGAGGTTCTTTTCAGATTCTGTGCGGGTTCAGCGACCATAAAAGAAGGTGTGATTGCTGTTTTTCCCAATACTTCTGCAAACAGCGCTACTATCTCAGCAACATCTGATTCAGTATGAACTTCACTAAGGGAAATACCAATATCACCATTTTCGAAATATCGAAAGTTCATTCTCTTTGGTTCAGCAGCACTCCGTATTTTGGCCGAAGTCACAGAATCACAGGTAATACGGAGCGTATCGAAATACTCCTTGTTCAATTGCTGTAATCCAAGTGATTGCAGCATTGAATCAAGTGATCTGGTGAGAGAATGCACAAACAGCGCAATCTTCCTGATACCTTCTTGTCCATGGTACACAGCATACATACCGGCAAGAATTGCTAGCAGAACCTGGGCAGTGCAGATATTACTCGTTGCTTTTTCACGTTTAATGTGTTGTTCACGGGTTTGCAGTGCCATTCTGTAGGCGGGCGCACCTTTCACATCTACCGATGCACCTATAATGCGTCCGGGAATCATCCTGGCAAACTCTTCTTTTGCAGCAAAGAATCCTGCGTGTGGTCCACCGAATCCCATCGGCACACCAAAGCGCTGTGAATTTCCCACCACCACATCTGCACCAAACTCGCCGGGAGGTGTGATCAGAGCCAGTGCCAGCAAATCAGATGCTACACACACAAAGGTTTTCGTAGCATTGCATGCCGTAATCTTCGCCTGAATACTGTTAATACTACCTGAATTATCAGGGTACTGTACGAATGCACCGAAGTAGGAATCGTCTGGTGTAAACGTCTGGAAATCACCGATGACCAGCTCAATTCCCTTTGGTAATGCTCGTGTATGTAATACAGCGATTGTCTGAGGAAATGTATGCTCATCAACAAAAAACCTGAGCGCACCCTTCTTCTTCGTTGACCCCAGGAACATGAGCATCGCTTCTGCAGCTGCTGTACCTTCATCAAGTAAGGATGCATTCGCCAGAGGTAACCCGGTCAGATCTGCCACGGCTGTCTGAAAATTGATCAGCGCTTCGAGACGTCCCTGGGCAATTTCAGCCTGGTACGGAGTGTACTGAGTGTACCATGCAGGATTTTCGAAGATATTACGCAGAATCACCGGAGGAAGAATCGCCGGATAATACCCCATACCGATATACGATTTTGCTATGTGGTTTTTTGAAGCCAGCTCTCTGATATAGTTCAAAAAAGCATATTCCGACATCGGTTCACTGAGTTTCAGTGGTTCCTTTAAGCGGATGTGGTCTGGGATAGTTTGTCCGATCAGTTCGTCAAGGCTGGACACATTGAGGGTTTTCAGCATTTCAGCAGTTTCATCCTCGCGTGGTCCAATATGTCTGTTTACAAATTCATCATAGTGTTTAAGGGTAGTCATTCTTTCACCGTACCAAATAAAGAGAAAAATAGATGTGGAAAAATAGGAAGATTCGTTGAGAAAAGTAAAGAGCAGACAGCATTCATACAGGACTTATCCTGCTGAACTACTGTTTGTATAGAGAATATCCTTCTGAGCAGTGATGATTTTCAACGCATTCTTTGCAGCGTCTTGCTCGGCAGCTTTTTTGCTCTTCCCCCTGCCCTCGCCAATTATTCTCTGATTTACCATTACAGCAACGGTGAATACACGGTCGTGTTCAGGACCGGATTCCTCGATTACGGCATAACGGGGCATTTCAATTTTCATACCCTGCAACAATTCAAGTAATTGGCTTTTAAAGTTATCATCCTGCAAATGAGCTCCCTCAGAAAGTGAGGGTTCAAGAATGTACTTTCGGATAAACTGCTCAGCAACCTCCATACCTCCATCGATGTACATTGCACCGATAAATGCCTCAACCCCATCAGCAAGGACGGTTTTCATGCCAAAGCTTTCCGAAGCGATCAGTTCTGGAGAAATAAAGAGGAGGTCAAACAATTGGATTCTTTGTCCGACCCGATAAAGG
>JAEXTR010000250.1 GCA_023406915.1 Bacteroidota bacterium | reverse complement strand
TTCGGGAAGTTGAATCCCAAGACCAAAATCAGTATCGATAACAGTCGCAACCAGGAAGAACAAGAGCATCAAAAATGCTATATCTGCCATGGATGAAGTCGGTATCTCGGCTCCGGTCAGTTTTTTCTTTTTAATTAAAGCCATTGTGTTCTCCGATCAAAGGATGCTTATTTTTTCTGTTTGATAGCATAGAGAGCATCAATCAATTCGATGGAACTCTCTTCCATATCGGCAACAAGGCGGTCAATTTTTGTGACAAATAAGTTGTAGAAAACCTGCAGAATCATAGCTACTACAAGACCAAAGAGAGTAGTGAGCAATGCAACTGCAATACCTTCAGCAACGATAGCGGGTGAAATTTGAGCAGCTTCCTTAATAGCATCAAAAGCTTCAATCATACCCTGCACTGTACCAGTAAACCCAAGCATAGGAGCAAGAGTAATACAGAGGGAAATCCAGACTAGACCTTTTTCAAGGAATCCCATTTCAATGCCGCCGTAAGCCATAACTGCTTTTTCAACTGCATCAAGACCTTCGTCTGCTCTTAAGAGACCAGCATAAAAAACTGATGCAACAGGACCGCGGGTCTTCATGCAAACTTCTTTTGCAGCTTCAATCCCCTGACCTTCGAGAGCGCTTTTTACTTCGATAACGAATTTCTTGGTATTAACTTTAGCTCTTGTGAGGGTCCAGAATCTTTCGAAACAAATGGCCAAACCAATCACAAATACAGCCAGAATCGGATGCATAAAAATTCCGCCAGCCTCGTACTTTTCAGTAAGCCAGTTCATTATTCCTTGGTTCTGTGCCTGACCCAAGATGTTGATTGCTGATGCAGCGATATCAAGAACTACCATAAAATTTTAACCTCCTAATGTGATGTTTGTTTTCGGTAGAAACAGATTTTTTTCAATTCGATTTGAAACATTACAAAGAAAGGATATGAAAATCAATAAGATAATCCATACTCCTTTTTTTCAGTTTTAAAATTATGTTTTTCTGCTTTAATAAAAAAATCATTTTTCTACTTTTTTGCTTTTTTTAATCCATCTAATCTATTCTGAACCGATGTTCAATCCGGATAATGTTTCCACTGAGTACATTATACTGATCAAACAAGTGATGAACAGTTGCAGCAACCTCGGAAGGTGTTACCGCCAGTTCAATTGCTTCTTCGTTCATCCACTCCTGATTTGCCGGTGTATTGATAAGGTATGGTGCTACAGCAAAGATACCAATACTCTCCTTTTTCAATTCTGGTGCGGAGGAAACAATGAGCTGATTCAAGGCAGCCTTGCTGGCTGCGTATGCTGCCCTGTCTTCTTCATTACGAAAAGCACTAAGCGCACTTGTAAAACAGATCGCCCCTCCTGCCCCATGCTTCACTTTTCGGACGAAATGAGGCAAAACAGCAGCAGCGGTCAGCAGGTTCATACTGACCATTCTCTCCCAGACATCCATGCTTGTTTCCCCTACAGGTTGTCCAGCCGAAAACCCTCCGATCGCTGAGAACACAAAAAGCAGAGAATCATGATTCACCTCGATTTGTTCAAATAGTCTTGATGCAGCATCCGGACGGTCCAATGAGTCAGAGATTATACATTTTATTCTCTCATCCTCTTCAAAGGGAAACTCATTTCTTCCGGAAAGATAGATGGAATCATAATCCTGCTTTAGGAAATACGATATCATTCCATTACCTAATGCTCCATCGGCACCCAGCAGCAACAAAACTTTTTCTCTCATAATGTGCACTCCAAAAAAAAGCCCCGTACTTTATTCTTTGAGAAAATACGGGGCAATTGATAAAGACTAAAGTATTTTAACCTTTTATATTGTCCAGGAGCTCAGAATTCGGTGCCAGATTTCCCTGGGAGGATTTGTGTACGATATTCTTTTCACTCCCTTTCAGACTAATCTGACCTTTTTCTATTGCCTGATAAAGCTTATCATTCTGAATAAGGTAATAAAACTGCTCTCTGAATTGTTCGAGTGTCAATCCACATGTTGCAGCAAATTTTGCCAGTTCATGTGCATCTTCAAAATCTGCGGGATTCAAACGAAGCATATACTTTCTTGCAATATAGTAAGACTCAGAAAGAGGATCAACCATTCTGACCTTTGTCTTTTTGGTTTTATCATCAAGAATTTCATTAAAGTAGAGAGGTACGAAATTGCCATTCTGTATTGATACCATAGCTGCATTACCACCAGTAAGGATAAACTTAGATGCAGAGTACCCTAAATCACGGCAGTATTCCATATCAAACGGAATCGGGTCGGAACAACGGAGTTCGTAACCAATGTTTTTGGCGACTATGGTCACTTTCAAACCGAAGTCCTTCAATCTCTCCTGAACCTTTGCCTTCATGATTTCGCCGTAATTGATCTCTGCGATACGGATATTATCATGGGCATCTCTTTCAACTTCAGCAAGCTCTTTCAGATCATCATTATCAAGGTGCTCAACAAGTCCTTCAGCCAGGATTACAACACCATCGGTTTTTCCGTAACTGAGCCTCTTAATAATTGCACCAACCAGTATATCAACCACCTGCTTTATCTTAATGGTCTTATTAGGAAATTCCTCTGGAATCAGCGTTAAAGTTGTACCAGCTGCCTTCCCGATACCTAACGCAAGATGACCGGCTTTACGTCCCATTGTTACGACAAAATACCAGCGTGAGGTAGTTTGTGCATCAACCATCAGGTTCTTTACGATTTCGACGCCGATGTGGCGTGCGGTCTGAAAACCGAATGTAGGAATGCCATGAGGCAGATCCAGATCATTATCAATTGTTTTGGGTACGTGCACCACGTGTATTCTGCCGTTGGCCATTTCTTCAACCCTCATGGCACTATAGGCTGTATCATCACCACCAATGGTGATCAGCTTGTCTACATTTAACCTCAGTAATGATGTGACTGTGTTTTCAAGATGCTTTTTATTTTTGGTAGGATTACTTCTGGAGATACCGATATACGATCCACCTCTGAAGTGAATTCTGCTCACGCTTTGAATGGTAAGCTCCTCTACATGGGAAATATCACCATCCATAATCCACTTGAATCCATCCTTTATGCCAAGAACTTCGATTCCTTCGATAGCGGCTCTGATGGTGGCTGCACCAATAACACTGTTAATGCCGGGGGCAGGGCCTCCGCCAACTAATATAGCTAATTTTTTAGGAGCAATCATTCTGCGTACCCTTCTGAAAGATGGTTGTTATTTACTGACAATCAGCTTTACTGATTGCATATCTGAATTTTGTTGTATTTGAAAAATGTAAATTCCACTGGCAAGCAAATCACTGTGAACAGTTTCTTTTTGAACCCCTGCACCAGGCGTTATTTGCTTACGGTAGATGGTTTCCCCAAGAACATTAAACAGAGCTAACTGTACAGGTGCGTTACCCTGAACAGTATACTGTATGGTTGTTGAACTGTTAAAGGGCATTGGATACACTGATACATCTTTTATTGAACTACTTTTTTTTTAGCCTCATCCTGGGGGGCTGAGACTGACGTAACCTGAGGTGAAAGCCTGCGGTTGAGTATGATCATACCAGCGTCAGCACTCACGAACTTTCCCGAAAAAAGAGCCTCATTCGTGATGGAAAAAACCCGCCTTAATCCCTTCTCAAGATAGCAGTCCTGAAGCTTGGCCCATCTGCGGTAATTCGAATTCGCCTGATTCACGATATGTGTTGAGTCACCATTCGGAGTGTGGATGAGCACCCTGGCAGAATCCGTCCGGTTGCTTGATGTAACATTGTAGAGATACACCTCATAATAGCCACTTTCAGGCACATCAAAGTAGTAGGAAATACTTGCTGGTGCGCCTGCCGCAGCATAAACTGATCCAGAATTATAGCCAATAATATTGCTCGATACCCAGGCACCTGACCGCTTGGCCTTTACAGTGTCTGTGATAGAAATAATATCTCTTAGTTCCCTCCAGTCAGCAGTCGAGTGAGGCGGGTGTACTTTCTGCTGATAAAGATTCCCTTTTAAGAAAGGAAAAACTGGTCCAAGATCGGTATAATACCAGATGGCATTACCTAAAAACCCTTTGTTCCGGGTAGCATTGACCATTGAACTCAGCTCGGCATTAGTCACGGTCACATTGTTTGGTTTGATTGCTAATGATGGGTACGCTTTCGTATGATCCGTCAAAAGCGATTTAACAAAATCCATAATATTGGAAAAGGATGAAGAAGAAGAAACGTAAGACTGTACCTGCACATTATCTACCTTATTATTATTTACCCACCATACCCAATCCTGACAGAAGCTCTGATAGGCTGTGTATGAACTTGATGAGTAAAGCGATGGTGCATTCGATACGTTCACTTTAGGATTCGCCTGCTTAATCCGGGAATAGGCAAGTGAGATAAAATCATTGATCTTATCTGCCCGCCAACGAATCCACGAAGGATCAGCGACATTGGTTGGGGGTGGTGTATTATTGTTTTCTGCCCGATAGAGCGAATCTGTGTAAGAATCATACCCATATTCCAGTGAAGAATATCGGATTCTGTCAAGCTCGATTCCGTCAATATCGTATTTTAAACATATTTCTTCCGCCATTCCGATGAGAAATTCCTGAACACCCGGGTGGGTATGAATCATCCAGTAGAAATTGCTATTATCAATTTCATTCCCGTTTGCCTTCTTTGCAACCCAATCAGGATGAGCGTCAAAAATCGGTCCCTTCTTCCCTACCGGTTGATTCCCAGACCAGCCACCAACAAATCCATATTCAAACCATGCTTCTATATGCAAACCATGCTTGTGTCCTTCAGCAATAGCCTCAGCAAGAATATCACGTTCACCGAAGATAGGATCTATTCTCATTCCAGTGTGCTGCTGAAAAACATCACTCTGCCACAGGGGGTAACCGCGGCTCCATACGTTCACAAATACAACATTAAAGTTGTTTGCCGCAAGACTGTCCATCGCGCGGGCAAGCCCTTCTTTGGTAGCCAGGGCATCCCTGGCAATCCAGGTTCCGCGAAACTCCTGAGCTGACAAAGACTGACCAATAATAATCAGAAGTAAAATAATAATACGTTTCACTAATTCTGAACTTTCAATTTTGCGAATTTTAGCATTAATTGTTTGACGTTATTTCTCTCAAACACAACCGATACTCTCGTGTTATCACCAGAACCCAACACAGAAAGAACCTTTCCAAGCCCAAACTGTTCATGCAGCACTCTGCTGCCTACTTTAATATTGGTCTCAGTCGAGCTGTTTGCGTATTCCTTGGTTTTGAAATATTCCAGATACTGTTCCCTTTTCGTCTTACGGTTAGCTCTCCTGTTTGGGGGCAGAACAGTATCAACAATAATCGGTGATGGAATTTCGCTGATGAATCTTGAACGGTCCTGATACGCGACTTCGCCAAAACGATAACGTGCCCTTGCGTGGGTGAGATACAGTTTTTTCTGAGCCCGGGTAACCGCTACATAGAATAATCGTCTTTCTTCCTCAAGGTTTGATTCATTGATGAAGCGTTGGGAAATCGGGAACACATCTTCTTCGAGTCCAGAGAGGAACACTACTGGAAACTCGAGCCCCTTTGCATTATGTACTGTCATTAATCTGACATAATTCTCCCGATCCTGCACAAATTCATGATCAGTTGTTAGCGTGACCTTTTGCAGATAGTCTTCAAGTGTGCAGCCAGGATGGTTCATTTCAAATTCGGCAATTGCATTCATCAGGGCTTCAATATTCTCATAACGCTGTACGCCTTCAAGAGAGTTTTCACTCTTGAATAGGTTCAGAACTCCGAGTTCGCCAATGAGTGTTTTAGTCAGTTCCGTAATAGATAACTGGTTTTTCAGCAGAATATACTTATCTAGCAACTGCCGGAAACTACGAACATGCTTCTGAATTCTTTCCTTAATCTCAATTACTTCAAAGACTCTTGACATCGTTTCATACAGAGTAATATCGTGCTTGGCAGCAAAATTCAACATCCTGTTTATAGTAGTCTGGCCAATGCCTCTCTGTGGAAAATTCATGATCCTGAGAAGACTTTCCTCATCTTTCCGGTTAACAAGCACTTTCAGGTAGGCAAGGATATCCTTTACTTCTTTGCGGAGATAGAACTCGATGCCACCAATGATCTTGTATTGGATATTTTCTTCTCTGAACACATCTTCGAGTGCTCTTGACTGAGCATTCGTTCTGTATAACACTGCAAAATCCTTGAATGAGTATTTGTTCAGTTCAATCTCATCCTGAAGAAACTTTGCTATATGATATGCTTCATCCTTCTCGTCAGAACATTTGACCAGAGCAATTTTGTCACCATCTTCATTCTTTGTCCAAAGATTCTTATCGATCTGATTAGAATTATTCCTTATAATTGCATCAGCAGCTTTGATGATGGTTGGTGTAGAACGGTAATTCTGTTCAAGCCGAACAATCTGCGTCTTGGGGAAATCATTTGTGAAATTGAGCATATTCTTCATTTCAGCACCGCGCCAGCTGTAGATACTCTGGGCATCGTCACCAACAACACAAATTTTCTGATCTCTGGTTAGGAGCATTCTGGCGATCTCATACTGTGCCTTGTTCGTATCCTGAAACTCATCAATCAGGATATACTTGAACATCTTTTTATACTTCAGCAGAATCTTGTCATTCTTAAACAACTCAAGTGGTTTAATCAGCAAATCCTCAAAATCCATCGCATCATTCAGAGCAAGTTTTTTCTGATACAGTTCAAAAACCTTAATAAAGTTTTCATCCTGATATCCCTTATAACTCTTTTTCTTCAGATCCTGAGGAAAAATCATCAGGTTCTTCAGATAGCTGATTTTATTTCTCCACTGTTTTGAATTGGCATCATCGTCATCCAATTCCAGAGCCTGAACGCAGCTGCGGACCAGAGCGTAAGAATCTTCGCGGTCATAGATTGAGAAATGAGGTGTATAACCGATCGCAACCCCCTCAGTACGAAGAATCCGGGAAAAAATCGAATGAAATGTACCTGCCCAAATCTGATTCGCCTTCTCTCCAACCAGTTCAACTAACCGTTCCCTGATTTCGGAGGCTGCCTTATTCGTAAAAGTAAGCACCAGAATTGAAGAAGGATCGTATTTCTGATCAATAAGCCATGCGACCTTATAGGTAATGACTCTTGTTTTACCAGAACCGGGACCCGCTACTACCATTAGTGGACCACCGTCGTATTCGACTGCTCTTTTCTGTTCTTTGTTGAGGGTTTTTAAGCTGATCATTCGGCCTCTTTGCATTTTTTTTAAGCCGCAAATATACTAAATTTTGGGGGAATGGGAAATGAAGAAATTCGTCCGATCATTGAATCGTATGAAATCTACCAGGGGAAAATAAGCCCTGGCGCACAGCTTTCACTTCATGGCACACTTCATTTCTACATCATAATCCATAAAAAAACCCCGCCAAAGCGGGGTTTTAACAAATCGTGTGACGGTCTGATCACCTATTTCTGATCATCCACAACTTCGTATGATGCATCCTCAACAGGTTTCTCAGCCTGCGGTTCACCCGCTGGTCTTTGTCCTCCGGGTGCATCCTGCGGCGGTGCTTGCTGACCGGCACCTTGCTGCTGATACAGGTTCTGAGAAACCTCATTCCAGGTTTTTGTAAGAGTTTCCATCGAGGACTTCATAGCGTCAAGGTTGTTAGCCTGAATTGCCTCCTCAACCTTCTTCACCTGAGATTCGATCCTTTCTTTCATGTCTGGAGCAATCTTATCCTTCAGGTCTTCCATTTGCTTCCTGGTCTGGAATACCAATGAATCTGCCTGATTTTTGATATCTGCAAACTCACGCTTCCGCTTATCCTCAGCAGCATTTGCCTGGGCAGCATTTCTCATTGCATCAATTTCCTGTTGAGATAAACCGGAAGAAGAAGTAATCCTGATACTCTGCTCTTTGTTTGTAGCCTTGTCTTTGGCTGAAACGTGCAGAATACCATTTGCATCAATATCGAAAGTAACTTCAACCTGTGGCATACCTCTTGGAGCCGGTGGAATCCCATCAAGATGGAATTTACCAAGTGAACGGTTATCCTGAGCCATTGGTCTTTCACCCTGAAGCACATGGATTTCAACTGATGGCTGATTGTCACTGGCGGTGGAAAAGACTTCACTCTTCTTTGTCGGAATAGTGGTGTTTGCCGGGATCAAGACTGTCATGACATTTCCAAGGGTTTCGATACCGAGTGAAAGAGGAGTAACATCAAGCAATAATACATCCTTCACATCACCAGAAAGCACTGCGCCCTGAATGGCTGCCCCAATTGCAACTACCTCATCAGGATTTACACCACGATGGGGTTCTTTTCCGAATACTTTCTTTACCAGTTCCTGAACCTTCGGGATTCTGGTTGAACCACCTACGAGAATTACTTCATTGATCTCAGAGAGCGATACACCGGCATCTTTTATTGCCTGCTCACAAGGGATTCTTGTACGCTCTACCAGATCGTCAATAATCTGTTCAAACTTAGCACGGGTCAGATTGATATTCAGGTGCTTTGGTCCATCCTGATTTGCTGTGATAAACGGCAGATTAACGTCAGTTGCAGAAGAAGAAGAAAGCTCGATCTTCGCCTTTTCAGCAGCTTCTTTAAGTCTCTGTAAAGCCATCGGGTCTTTTCTGAGATCAACGCCATCACTTTTCAAAAACTCATCAGCTAAAAACTCAATAATACGCTGATCAAAGTTATCACCACCCAGGTGAGTATCACCATTAGTGGATTTAACTTCAAATACGCCATCACCGATCTGAAGAACGGAGATATCGAATGTACCTCCACCCAGATCATAAACGGCAACAACCTGTTCCTTATTCTTTTTATCCAGTCCATATGCCAGGGCTGCTGCGGTGGGTTCATTGATGATACGGCGAACTGTTAGACCTGCAATCTCCCCAGCATCTTTGGTTGCCTGACGCTGTGCATCATTAAAATATGCCGGAACAGTAATAACTGCCTCAGTAACTTCTTGTCCAAGATACTCTTCAGCGGTCTTCTTCATTTTCTGAAGTATCATTGCACTGATTTCCGGCGGAGAGTATTGTCTGTCACCAATAAGTACTCTGGCACTGTTATTCTCGCCAGCAACCACCTCATAAGGAACCATCGTCCTTTCATCAGTGATCTCGTTCACGAAGCGTCCCATAAAACGTTTAATTGAAAAGATAGTATGCTTTGGGTTGGTGATAGCCTGACGTTTAGCTGGCTGTCCAACGAGTCTTTCTCCGGACTTAGTAAATGCAACAACAGATGGTGTAGTTCTTCCACCTTCTGAGTTTTGAATAACGACAGGATCATTACCTTCCAATACTGATACGCACGAATTGGTCGTGCCTAAATCAATACCTATTATCTTGCTCATCTATTACCTCACTTTTAATTCGCTTCTCAACGAACAAATTAGTACATTTGTAATTGTAATTTCATTGGTCTTAATTGTACAAAAACCGTACCAGAATGAAATGTTTTTCCTAACTTCTTATTTTACAACAAGTTAGAATAATTCATCCGCAATTGCCTGTGAGTCATCTCCAATACTGCTTGTTTAAACTCTAGCATAATGTCATAAACTTAGTCAAATAGTCAGAAGTATGTCAAAATTTCAAAAACGTGTCATAGATAAAGAAACTTTTAGAATCCCATCATTTGATCTCAAGCTTGAAACCGAGTGGCTCGGTAGAAACTTCATCTACCTTGATGAGATAGATTCCACCAATTCATACGCACTTCATAATAGTGAGGTTGAAGAAAATGGTACTGTTGTTCTTGCCGATAAGCAAACGAGCGGAAGAGGCAGATTGGATAGGCAGTGGCATAGTGCTAAAGGTCAAAATTTAACCTTCAGTCTTCTCCTCTCTCCTTCAAAAACTCTGATGAAAAACTTTGGTTTCTTAACTTTCGGTACTGCGGTGGCAGTTGCTAAAACCATTGAGAACCTCTACCGTCTTGATATTAGTCTTAAGTGGCCAAATGATGTTCTCATTGGCAGAAAAAAGCTTGCAGGGATACTTATAGAATCATCCTCCGCAGGTGATACCATTAACAGAATTGTTCTTGGAATTGGATTAAACTGTAATCAGACACTATTTGACGGACAGTACAAACTAGAACCAACATCACTGCGCATGCAAATTCGTCAGGAAATTGACAGGGAAAAACTGCTCGCCGATCTCCTGGCGGAACTGGAGACAATGATTCATCAGGTTTTAAAGGACCCCACAGTTATTCTAAAGGAATGGAAAAGTAGGGTGAAACTGTTCGGAGAGAAGATCATTATCAACTCCGGAAAAGACGAGTTAATCGGTATTTTCGAAGATGTTAGCGATGAAGGATATCTCCTGCTCAGAACTCAGGACAGAAAACTCCATACTATCGTGACTGGTGATGTTGTATTTCTAAATCAGGACTAACAAAATGATCTTAGCAGTCGATATTGGCAACACTGCTATAAAAGCAGGAATTTTTTCAGGTAATGCCCTTCTTTTCTCAGATTCATTCGCCAGTTTTGCAGATTTCAGGACGTTCATCCGGAATAAACAATTTTCTGTAGCTGCGATCTCCAGTGTGGCAAATTCGAAACTGGATGAAATTGACAATTATCTCCGAACCAGAAAAGATATTCTATCATTTCTGGTGTCTGTTGATTCCCCTTTCTCATTTTCTATTCATTACAAAACTCCACATACACTTGGTATTGATCGGCTTTGCTGTTTGGAAGGGGCACTCTGCCTGGAAAGACAGAAGAGACAGACCGAAATCACTGCTGCACTTATCGCTATTGACTGCGGTACTGCAACTACCGTCAATGTTTATTCGCCTGAGAAAGCATTTGTTGGTGGTATGATTACTCCTGGTCTTACTATGATGGCTCAATCTCTTCATACTAATACTGAACAACTACCATTGGTTGACCCCGGGGAGACACTCCCAGATTTCGGCGATTCAACGGTAGCCTCCATACAGTCTGGTATTGTAAACTCTACCCTGGGACTAATAAGGCAAGCGGTTGAAATTGCTGAAAAACGATATGGAGAAGTATCGCTCTATATTACAGGCGGGAACGCAAGTAAAATTGTACAATACATTGATGTTCCATCTACCTACGTGCCTTATCTTAATATGTATGGTATCAAATCGGTTTATCAGAGAAGCCTGCTACTTGAAGGGACTTGCTTTTTGGACTAAATGAAATGAGCCGGATAAACCGGCTCACATTCATTCATTGTTCCGAGGCTAAGGAACATTTAGAGGTTAATCTCAACACCTGCCGTTATGAATCTGGGTATCCCAACCTTAATTCCCTGTGGTCTTCTGCTGGCGATATATCGCTCATCGGTCAGATTCTTTATTGAGACATACAATTGAGAATTTACAGACGGCAACTCATATCTTCCTGTAACATCCATGGTAAAAAATGCCGGCATTTCACCTGTCTCACCATCCGCACTCGCCTGCACTGTATTCTGCTGAT
>JAEXTR010000236.1 GCA_023406915.1 Bacteroidota bacterium | reverse complement strand
GCAAAGTATTAGGCAGCGCCTCAATTAAAAATCCGATTGCCCTTGCCCAGGACTATCAATTGAATTTGCTGGTGTGTGGACAGTTTGATACTACTCTTTCCGGAGTCCCTACAACAGTAAGCGCTGTATTCAAGTTAGATATGTTTGCATCTGCGCACAATATAGCAACTGCGCAGATTCAGAGAGTTCTGCCGATTCCTGGTTCTGGAATTACCAAACAGGATTTACGTATTACTTACACTGGTGTTACTGCATTCTATGATAACCGCTATTATATTTCGAGAAGTGGTACAGAGAACACCAGTATAGTTTCGCCTGATAACTCAATTCTGTGGATCGGCAAGAAAACATTAATTGATGGATCGAAACGAGATACACTGATAGGCAGACTCCCAAATATAGCTCCACTTGGTACCGGGGTAATATCTGCAAATGGAATAAGTTCGATAAGAGCACTGAATAGGAAAAATATTGATTTTCTGCTTACACTAACTGGTGAAAACAGCTTCAAATCGCAGTGGTTTAATTACGTGATTACCGCTGAAGGTGAATCCTATAAGAGCCGTTTTGGTACTGAAGACGGCACGGCATTTCTTAGCCCGGATAGGTTTATCCGTCCAGAAGGAATTAATCTTGATAATGCCGGTAACATCTTTGTAGCAGATGCTGGGAAGGATACTGTTTTCAAGTTCAGTTCCCGTGGTGATCTCTTACAAAAGTTTGGCGGAGTCAATAACCTGAAAGAGCCATATGCAGTCGCATTTTTTAACAGAATTGTTTATGTGGCTGATAAGGGAAATAACCGGATTGCCCGTTATATCCTATCAACGGATGTTCAGTAAATTGACTAAAAACGGTTTTTTTTGTAAATTTAAGTTTCAACTTTTTTCTTAGGAGAACAATGTCAGCACTTGAAGGTAAAATAGTTCAAGTTATTGGTCCCGTCGTTGATATCGAATTCAAAGGCGGTACATTACCGGATATTCTCAACGCAATTAGAATTCCCCGCACGACGGTGGAAGGCGTAAAAGAAGACCTCATTTGTGAAGTTCAGCAGCACCTCGGAGAAGACCGTGTCCGCTCAGTCGCTATGAACTCGACTGATGGTTTAGTGCGTGGTGATGTTGCCATTGATACTGGCGAACCTATCTCAGTTCCTGTAGGACCTGAAACACTGGGCAGAATGCTCAATGTAATCGGTGATCCAATCGATGGCAATGGCGAGCTCTCGACTAAGAAAAAGAGCCCTATTCATAAAGCGCCACCATTGTTTAAGAACCTCTCCACATCTACTGAGATGTTTGAGACGGGTATCAAAGTTATTGACCTACTTGAACCCTATGTAAAAGGCGGTAAAACCGGATTGTTCGGTGGAGCCGGTGTGGGAAAAACAGTTATCATCATGGAGCTCATTAACAATATTGCTCAGCATCATGGTGGTTATTCGGTTTTTGCCGGAGTAGGTGAACGTACCAGAGAGGGGAACGACCTCTGGCTGGAAATGAATGAATCAGGTGTTATTAAAAAGACTGCACTCGTGTTCGGACAGATGAACGAGCCTCCAGGAGCACGTCTCCGTGTTGGTCTGACAGGTTTAACACTTGCAGAATATTTCCGTGATGAAGAAGGAAAAGATGTTCTGTTGTTCATTGACAACATTTTCCGTTTTACACAGGCAGGTTCTGAGGTATCAGCATTGCTTGGCAGAATGCCTTCAGCTGTAGGATATCAACCAAACCTCGCAACAGAAATGGGTGCTCTTCAGGAGAGAATTACATCAACAGATCGCGGTTCAATTACTTCAGTTCAGGCTATTTATGTTCCTGCTGATGATCTTACAGATCCAGCTCCTGCTACTGCATTTTCTCACCTTGATGCTACAACGGTACTGAGCCGTCAGATATCGGAATTAGGTATTTATCCTGCTGTTGATCCGCTGGATTCAACCTCCCGGATTCTTGACCCCGGTATCATTGGAAATGACCCCTACTCCATTGCAAACACCGTTAAAGAAATTCTTCAGTCCTTCAAGGATTTACAAGATATTATCAATATTCTTGGTATGGATGAACTTTCTGATGACGATAAAACAATCGTCCGGCGTGCAAGAAGAATTCAGAGATTCCTTAGTCAACCATTCCATGTTGCTGAACAGTTTACCGGAATGCAGGGTAAATATGTTGAGTTAAAGGATACGATCCGCAGCTTTAAGATGATTATCGATGGACACTGCGATGACTGGCCAGAGCAGGCATTCCTTTATGTTGGTTCGATTGAGGAAGCTGAAGCAAAAGCTAAAAAGATGGTATCATAATTCATGAAGACATTTGTGCTTGAAATAATAACACCGGAGAAAAAAGTGTTTTCCGGTGAAGTAGTTTCGGTAACGGTACCAGGAACGAACGGCGAGTTTCAGGTACTTTTCAACCATGCGCCTATTACCAGTACACTTGAAATCGGAAGGATTAAAATAGTTGCTGGTGAGGGACAAACTGCAGAGATGTATGCTTGTTCCGGAGGAGTGGTCGAAGTACATCACAACAAAGTATTAATTCTTGCCAATACGATAGAAAAAATGGAACAGATTGATCTGGGACGTGCCGAAAGTTCGCTTGCACGTGCAAAACAGCGGCTGGCAGAAAAAGGCATGGGGCAGGTAGATGTTGCCAGAGCTGAACTTTCTGTCAGAAGAGCTATGAACAGAATATCGATCGCTAAAAGATAATTTTCGCCATAACTTTTTGATTGTCCTTATCGACAACTCCAAAGAGTTATGGCTTTTTTATTTTAAAGGGGAGTTATAGAAGGGTAGTGGGATCGAGATATCCGTCATTCCATTCGACAGTCTGTTTCTTCTCAGTTGCAGACAGCAACGATTCAATCTCATGTAAGTGCCTTTGCAGAAACAACAGTCGCTGATTTTCGCTCCGCATTTTCAATACCTTTAACCGGTCTTCGAGCTCTAATCCCGCTTTCTCAGCTATTACGAACGACGGTTTTTCTGATTTTTTTAACCTTTCATAGTACCGAAGCCCGACATTAAATTTCAGACGTTCAACCAATGACTTTAAGGTGTCTGATACCTGGCTGAGCAAACCTGTATCCAGCTCATTCTCAATATCATCAAAGATGGAAACCTCTGCAATGAAATATCCGTCAGAATGCCTGTTGAAATCTATGAGATGAATCCGGTGATTTCCGGTTACAACGATGTCTTTTCGTCCATCATCATAATCATTGAGTATACGTTTAACAGTAGTATATGTGCCGGATTCACCGATGAGTTCATCACCTTCAAGAAAGACTCCAAAACCGGAACCATCACGGATACACTGATTTATCATCTTTTTGTATCGCTCCTCGAATATATGAAGTGCAAATACAGAACCGGGAAAGAGTACGAGTTTTAATGGGAATATGGGAATTATCTGTGCCATGGTAAGAAAAAAAGAGCTGCCTTTTTAAGGGCAGCTCTCATATAAGATTGTTGATCAGGCTTTTTCAAAGCGGGCTGATACTTCTTCCCAGTTAACAACATTCCACCAATTATCTGCATATTCTGGTCTGCGGTTCTGGTACTTAAGATAATAGGCATGTTCCCAAACATCTAGTCCGAGTATCGGGGTACCCTTTACTTCAGCAATATCCATCAATGGATTATCCTGATTTGGGGTTGATGTTACGAGAAGTTTTCCTCCAGAAACAACCAACCATGCCCAACCAGAGCCAAAACGGGTAACAGCAGCCTGATTGAACTGTTTTTTTAACTCATCAAGATTGCCGAATGTACCGTTAATTGCATCAAGTAATTTGCCGTTTAACTCTGATCCTCCGGGCTTCATGATTTTCCAGAAAAGGTCATGGTTATAATGCCCACCGCCATTATTTCTGACTGCGGCAGGATACTTTGAAATAGTGCTCATCAGGTCGAGGAGAGATAATCCTTCACCTTCTTTACCTTCCAGGGCATTATTCAGATTGTTAACATAGGCCTGATGATGCTTTGTATGGTGTATTTGCATCGTTTCCTTATCAATATAAGGTTCAAGCGCATCATAAGCATAGGGAAGCTGAGGTAACTCAAATTTCGCCATTATAGTATTCCTTTGTTTATTTATTATTTCAGATGATAATTTCTCGATCGGGGCAAGAGCTGAAAGAGTAGCGACAGCACCCAGTGATTTTAAAAAATGTCTACGCTGCATAAACTACACTCCGAATGAATTGCCACAGCCACAGGTCTTTTTTGCGTTGGGATTAGAAAAAATAAATCCTTTTCCGTTGAGACCGTCAGAAAAATCAAGTTGAGTACCCGTCAGATAGAACAGACTTTTTGGATCTATAAAAAGCTTGACATCTGCATCCTCAATAACGGTATCACCTTCACGGGGTTCAGCATCAAAACCCAACGTATACTCAAATCCAGAACAGCCTCCACCTTTAACACCTACTCTGAGACCATATCCGGATGGTACATTGTTCTCGTTCATAACCTGAAGAATTTGTCTGGCAGCCTTCTCAGAAACCAGAATCTCAGGTGCACTAATGTGATCACTCATTACTACCTCACCGATTTATTAGTGTTACACAGCATCATACGTTTGCGGGATTCCTGTTGTATAAGCTGGATATTGTACAGCCCATGTAGTTGCATTAATTCTTTTAAAAATGTTTTGTTTTTCCAGATCTGTGCACAGTCTTTTTGTAATTTGCTCTGATTCAGTAACGCCGGTTTTCACTCCTTTTAGTTCCAGGAACCTCTGAACGGCAAACTGAAGATCGCGAAAGAAGACATTTGAGTTATGAAAAACCGCAAAAGTATTTTTGTAGTAATGCAGAAACTGTTCTGGATTATCGAAAAGCAAATTGTTATATGTGTTTACATTCATTGTATTTCTATTACTTCAACTATTTACAATATTTAGCAATTGTTTGAGCTGCAAATACCGCTTCATCCTGGGTCGTGGGTCTGCCAAAACTGATTCTGAGAGAACCTTTTATAGCGTCTGCTGTCAATCCAATAGCTTTGAGAACATGACTGGCACTATGTGAGCCTGAAGAACAGGCACTTCCGGTTGAAACAGCAATTTCCCGCATTCTGCTTAATAACGTGTTTGAATGCAGTGGAGCTAACGATATACTAAGAGTATGAGGAACACAGCAGGTCGAAGACAGGTTTTCCGAAAAACTGCACCCGGTTTCATGCAGCGTTGAAAGAAACAATTGCTTCAGTTCAGATATCCGGTTATTCTCTGCCCCCATATTATCAGAAACTAACTGAATTGCTCTCTGTAATCCAACAATAAAAGGAACATTTAAAGTTCCGCTCCTTGCTCCATATTCATGAGAGCCTCCATGCATCTGTACTTCCATCTGCATCGGTGGATCATACCTTCTTCGGAAGTGAATGCCGACACCTTTAGGAGCATATAGTTTGTGCCCTGACATCGATAAGAAGCTAACAGGAACATTTCGTAAGTCTAAGGGAAGCTTTCCGATACCTTGCGTAGCATCGGTATGGAAAGGAATCCCATGCTCCCGGCAGATCAGTGCACATTCCTCAATTGGCTGCACCGCACCAGTTTCATTATTCACCCACATCACCGAAACAAGGATTGTATCTTTCCGAATGGCTTTCGTCAATTCCTCAGGATCAACAACTCCGTTCATATCTACCGGCAGATATGATACTTCAAAGCCAAAGTGTTCCAGATATCTCATTGTTTCTAGTACAGCGGGATGTTCAATGGAAGTGGTAATGAGGTGTCTCCCTTTTTTTATATTTGCAGCTGCATAACCTTTTAATGCCATATTAATCGACTCAGTTGCCCCGGAGGTAAAAATAATTTCTTCTGGAAGCACATTCCACATTTCGGCAATAGATTTTCTGGCTGAACCAACCGCTGATGCCGCCTCAAGACCAAAAATATGAGTGGAAGATGGATTTCCATAAATATGCATGAAGTAGGGGATCATTGCTTCAAGTACTTCTGGAGCAACCGGAGTTGTTGACTGATAATCGAGAAAAACCCGGTTCACAGGTTCCTCCTTTCAGTAAAATAAGATAGAGTTACATTTGAAAGAAATTCAGTGCAGATTTTGCATACTCTGTAAGAGGTGCAAAATAGAGACCGCTGAGAAGTACCGGCATCGCGAGCAAAAGCATTACAAATATTTCAGCGGGAGTAGGTTTATAGTTCGCAGATTGTTCATCCGCATCCCGAAGGAACAGATGTTTTAAAATTCTTACATAATAATAGAGTGAGACCACAGAGTTGAAAAGGAATATGATTGCAAGTGTTAACAGGTTTGCTTCAACCATTGCAATAACGATATAAAATTTTACAACAAATCCACCTGTCGGAGGCAATCCTATCAGGGAAACAAGAAATACCGTGAATATTACCCCAATAAATGGCGCACGGTAACCCATACCTTTGTAATCCTTGATGCTTTCGCTACCGGTTATGTTTTTCAACAGAACAGCACATAAAAAGGCACCGAGGTTCATAAACAGGTACACAATAAAATATGAAGCGACCGACATCATCCCCTGATCAGACATTACTGCTAAACCGGCAAGCATATACCCGATGTGGGCTATACTTGAAAACGCAAGCATTCGTTTGATGTTGTTCTGCCAAAGCGCAGAAAAGTTTCCAATAGTCATTGTGAGAACGGACAGTATTAACAGAACTGGGCTCCAGAACTGACTTTTTTCTGTCAGCCAATAGCCCAATGAGTTTTCGCCACCAGGGAAGGCAGTGAGAAGGATTCTCACGAACACAGCGATACCAGCTGCTTTCCCAACAATACTAAAAAAGGCTGTTACCGGAGTTGGAGCACCCTCGAAAACATCCGGTGTCCAGAAATGAAATGGAGCAGCAGATATTTTATATCCAACACCAAGCAAAACAAAAAACATTACCAGGTAGTTGAGAAATGAGTTACTTGCCGGATCGGCAAAGAATTGAGCCAGATCGTACAGATTCAGTGTGCCGGACATACCAAACAGAAGCGAGATACCAAAGAGCATGATACCAGAAGCAGCAGAACCATAAAGAAGATACTTCAGCGAGGCTTCGGAACTCCTGATGTCACTCCTGTGAAAACCAGCCAGGATGTATGAGAGAAGTGAGAGAAACTCGAGAGAAAGATATAAGACAATCAAGTCGGTTGCTGATGATAAAAGCAGAGCACCAAGAACAGAACCTGATAACAAAACGTAGTAATCACCCATCCGGTGCTTTTGTCCGTCAAATTCTTTCGAGAATACTGTCATGGTAACCGTGATAAAACCAGTACCCAGAATCATTACTTTGAAAAAATTGGCAAGACTATCTGATGCAAGAAGCGGAAAGAATTTGTTCCCAAAACTAGCAGAAGCAGGAAAAAATGAATTGTAGATGGTCATTCCAAATGCAGCAACAAAGAACAATCCTGCGAATACAGCAACGCTTCGATGAGAATCTTTCTGGAACAGATCCGTCAGAAGTATCACGAGCAACCCTGATGCGATAATCACTTCAGGCGCGAACGATTGTAGATAATGTGGTAGATATTCCAAAACCAATGCCTTTATTTCAGTGCAAATTTTTGTTACTGCATAAGCAGAAAGCTTACCAGAGTGTTGACAGAATCAGTCATCATATTCAGCAATAATGACGGATATATTCCCAGTGCGATAACAATGATGCTCAGTGGTACAAGCATTGCATACTCTCTTGGAGTCAAGTCTGTCAAATCAGACCATTTCTCAGGTAACTTGCCAAAGAAGACCCTTTGAAGAGTCCATAACATATATCCTGCGCCCAATAAAATTCCCAGCGTTGATATAATGGTAAGTACTCTTATAAGTGGGGAACTGAAAGCACCCAGGAAAACAAAACTTTCCGAAATAAAACCGCTTAATCCCGGTAATCCTATCGCAGCAAAAAATGCAATTACTGTGAATCCTGTGTAAACTGGCATTTGATTCGCCAACCCACCAAAGTCATACAAACCTCTCGTGTGGGCACGGTCATAAATAACACCTACGATGATGAAGAGCATAGCAGTGATGGTGCCATGATTAAACATTTGCAATACTGCACCAGTATAACCCAGCGTATTCACGCCAGCAAGTCCGAGTAATACGTAGCCCATGTGACTAATTGAGGAATATGCAATCAGCTTTTTAAAGTCTTTCTGTGCCAGTGCAACTAATGCACCATATACGATATTTATCATTCCAAACAGTGCAATCCACCAGATGACACTATTAAAAATATCGGGGAAGAGTGGGAAGTTAATTCGCATCATCCCGTAAGTACCCATTTTCAATAGCACACCGGCAAGAATCACAGAAATAGGTGTTGGCGCCTCGACGTGCGCATCAGGTAACCAGGTATGAAATGGAAACATTGGAACCTTAATTGCAAAACCGATGAAGAGGGCAACAAAGGCGATGAATCGCAGGTTCTCAGGATTTGCTACAGAGAAGATACCATCAGAAACATATCGTGACTGATCTGCAAGGGTAAGCAGGTTGAATGTGTAGACTTCACCCAGACCGGGTACGACTTCCTTAGCACTTAGGTATAAGCCGATCATCACCAACAGAAGTAACACACTACCCAAAAGTGTATAAAGAAAGAACTTAATGGCTGCGTATTCCTTACGTGGGCCACCCCATATTCCGATCAGGAAATACATAGGCAGAAGCATCAATTCCCAAAAAACATAGAAAAGAAAGAAATCAAGCGCCACAAACACGCCCATCATTCCGGTATCAAGAAGTAAGAACAGCGCAAAATACCCCTTCACAGACTTTGTAATTGAAAGCGATGACAAAGCAGCAACAAATGAAATAATGGCAGAGAGTAAGACGAGAGGCATACTCACACCATCGACCCCGAGGAAATAATCAATTTTAACAGTACCCAACCAGGATACACCTGGTATCTCTATCCAGCGAAACTTCTCAATAAATTGAAATGAGGCTTCAGAATAAGGGGCATGCATCTGATAATTGAAGTTCATTGCCAGAAAAGCTGCAAGAACAACCTGGATCAGCGTTATTGCCACAGTGACTGATTTAATGATACGGTCGTTTTTCCCGGGCATCGCAAGTATCATTATCATTCCCAGTATGGGAATAAACGTTATCAGGGACAGTAATGGAAATTGCATCGTACTATTCTTACCTTATTAAAATTTCATTGAGTCAGTAGATAGAGTAAAATCACAAATATCGAAAAAACAGCGAGTGTAATGTATGTCTGTACCTTGCCGGTCTGCAGCCTTCTGAGCAGGGAGCCGAGCAATGCGCTCAGCGATGCAATCGTATTCACTATTGCATCTACGGCAAAAACATCAAAAAGATTTGATAAACGGGACACTAATCTGGTGATTGCGGCAGTGAGATTGACGATACCATCAATAATGTAGGTATCAATCCATTGCAATACGGTGTAGACATTCCGGACGCTACCAATAAAAACTACTTCGTATATCTCATCAAAATACCATTTATTCAGTGATAATTTGTATAGCTGACGTATCTGTGCCGATGGTTCAGTAAATGGATTCTTCCTGCGCATATACATAAAATAAGCGAGTAAAATTCCGATGAGCGCCACACTCAGGGATATGATTGCAGATGGCAATTCAGATTTGTGAAGCACCTCTGTATATGCTGCAGAATGTGTTATGTGTGCATTATCAGAATGAATTGTGTTGTCTTCGATCATAAAATCGTGTCTGAACTCTTCTGGAACCACGCTTTGGGGAGTATGAATCCATTCACCCAGAAACCAACCTTTCTCGGCATTCAGTGGGTTCAATGAGAAAGCAATTGAAAGTGACAAGAGTGCCAGCAGAATAAGGGGAAAAGTCATAACTGCTGGTGATTCCTTTGCATGATGGTATTTCTCTTCGTCGCGGGGTGTTCCAAAAAAAGTCAGGAACAACAAGCGGAACATATAGTATGCACTGATTCCGGCAGTAAGAAAACCTCCAATTGCGAACACATAATTACCCGTAAAGGAGGCATAGGCAAGCGTTGAAGCTAGAATACCATCCTTACTCATAAACCCCGATGTGAGAGGAATACCGCTAATGGCTAGTGTAAAAATCAGAAAAGTAACAAAGGTTACAGGGAGTTTTTTCTTGAGTCCGCCCATGGAGGAGATATCCTGCTCATGGTGCATTGCGTGGATCACTGATCCGGCACCGAGAAAAAGACCAGCCTTAAAAAATGCGTGTGTTATAAGGTGCATGAAACCGAATGCATATCCACCGACGCCAAGAGACAAAATCATATAACCAAGCTGGCTGATTGTTGAGTATGCCAGTACCTTTTTGATATCTCTTTGTGTAATAGCTATCGTTGCGGGAATAAATGCTGAGAGCAAACCAATAACCGCAATAAATGTAAGCGCATCTGCGCTCATAATCGGGAATAACCGTACAACAAGGTACACACCGGCTGCAACCATCGTTGCAGCGTGAATCAAAGCGCTTACAGGAGTGGGACCTTCCATTGCATCAGGCAACCATACATGCAGCGGAAATTGAGCAGACTTACCGATAGCACCACAGAATAAGAGGATACCGGTGACAGTAAGCCAAAAGCCACTGTCAAAGGGAATTATTCCCTGGCTCATTTGTGCAAATATCTGATCAAATGAAAATGTACCATAGCTGACAAAGAGCATCAGTATACCGGCAAGCATTCCCATATCTCCGATCCTGTTTACGATGAATGCTTTTTTCGCTGCATCAGATGCTGACTGCTTTTCATACCAGAATCCAATAAGGAGAAATGATGATAAACCAACAAGCTCCCAGAATACATACATAAAAAACATACTATTGGTCAGCACAATACCGAACATAGAAAAAGTAAAAATCCCAAGGTATGCAAAGAAGCGGTTAAATCTGGGGTCACCCTTCATATATCCAATAGAAAAGAAATGCACTACCATACTGACAAAACTAACCATGGCGAGCATTATCGCAGACAGATTATCAATTTTTAAGGAAGCATCGATCCTGACCTCTTTAAAACTCAACAGTTCAGGTAGATATATCCAATTCCAGTCCGCATGAATCACAGCATCTTTAAAGTAGACGATTTTTGAGAATAGCACGGTACCTGAAGAAATCATCACAAGTACAATTACAGAAACATTAAGTATCCAAAGCCCTGAAATTCGCTTTCCGAATAAGAGGGTTAGCAGAAATCCTGCCAGAGGAGCCAGTAAGGAGAAAAGAGATAATTGTATTAACAATGTTTCTGTCATAATCAGTCTTTTAGCAAATCCGTTTCATCAACATTGATGTGAGAGAAGTTCTTATAAATATTCAACACTATTGCCAGGGCAATAGCAGCTTCTGCGGCTGCAAGTATTATTACGAAGAGTGCAGCAAGTTGTCCCTGCAGAAATCCTGAGCCAAAGCGTGCAAATGCAATAAAATTGATATTTGCTGCATTCAGGATCAGTTCGACACCCATAAGCACTGTGATTGCATTTTTTCTTGTCACTACGGCGAACAAACCTAATGAAAAGAGAATACCTGCAACTACTAAAAAATGTGTCAACCCTATACTACCCATTACTTCCTCGCTGTACTGGCAGCACCAACGAGTGCAGCAAGCAATAAAAATCCAAAGATGATAAACAGGACACCGTATTCAGTCACGAGGGCGATTCCCAAACCGGATAGGGAAACACCTGCCTGAGGGGTGTTAGTCGTGATCCATTCATGTCGCAGAATAAAATTAATCATGACGCCAGAGAGGAGACCAACCACAAGAATCGCAGGAACTATCTGAAAGAATCCAATTTTTATTGGTACCTGTGTAATTTTGTTAGTAAGCATCACACCAAAAAGAAGCAGAATGAGTATACCCCCGATGTACACAATGAGCTGCACAATAGCCAAAAAATCTGCACTCAAAAGGACGTAAATTCCAGCTATACCGAAGAAACTAAGAAATAATGCGTACACTGACCGGATGACGTTTCTGCTCATTACAACTATAAAAGCAGGAACAATTGTGATTGCAGCAAAAAGATAGAAGAAGAGATCATACAAAGTCATTCTGCTTTCTCCTTTGCTGATTTAGCATCACTTTCGGCAGCTTTCGATGCTTTTTCTGCCTCGTACCGTGCAAAATTAGCTTTCTTCTCAGCAACCTCTGCATCGGTAAGCGTTATAAAATTATAGATAAGGTCTTCTCTCTTATACTCGCTGAATTCATAGACTTTTGTCATATAGATGCATTCCGTGGGACAAGGGAAAACACAGAGTTCACAATAGCAACATTTTGCAAAGTCAATTGTGAATTCAGTTACCCATAAGGATTTCTTTTTTCCATTAGATGTTTTACCTAAATCTTCATCAGGTGTACTCTTTACAGTCTCTATACTAATGCAGGATACCGGACATGCCCTTTCACATTGCAGACAACCAATACAATCATCCATATTAACATAGAGGCGATTGCGCTCCCTCTCGGGTAAAATAGGGCGCACTTCAGGATACTGAATCGTAACCTTATCCCTGAACAGATGTCTGAACGTAATTTTCATACCTGTCCAGATAGTAAAAAGTGCAGAGTAGATATTTCCGAAATATTCTCGCATTACAGCACAGTAATCAATGATACAATGATAAAAACAACAAATGCTATCGGGATAAGATACTTCCAGCAAACAATCATTAGCTGATCAACTCTCAGCCTTGGAAGTGTCCAACGCAACCACATTTGCACAAAAACAAGTAAAAGGCCTTTTATAGTAAACCAGGCAAATTGTTCCATTGGTACCAGCCAGCTCAACCCAATAGTATTACCGATATAGCCAAAGGGTGATTGATAACCGCCCAGGAACAGTGAGCTAATGATTGCACTAACTGCAAACATATTCGCATATTCTGAAAGGAAGAACATTGCAAATTTCATCCCAGTGTATTCAGTATGAAAACCAGCTACTAATTCAGATTCAGCTTCAGGAATATCAAAGGGTGTACGGTTAACTTCTGCGAGTGTACTGATAAACAGGATCAGCAAACTGATTATCATAAAAGGAATGAGAACAAATTTCTGCCAGCTTAAGTCAGGTCCGCCAAAAATATACCAATTATAAAACCATGAAGTCTGTTGCTCACTCACCTCCATGAGATTGAATGATTGACTCACAGCCACAATACTCAATACCATAAGTATCGTAGGAATTTCATAGCTGATAATTTGAGCCGCAGCCCTCATTGCACCAAGCAGGGAATACTTATTGTTAGAGGCCCAACCAGCGAGGAGTATACCAGGCACAGCAAAGCCAGAGATTGCAAGAATAAAAAGCACACCAAGGTCGAGTCCGGAACCCATGTAGGCGGATGAGAATGGTATTGCTGCAAATGCTGCATAACTTGCAGCGAACACAAGATAGGGGGCAGCGATAAACAATGGTTTATCAGCATCCCTGGCAATAATATCTTCTTTCTGTATTAGCTTTAAGATGTCTGCGACTGTTTGTAGTACTCCACGATAGCCAACCCTATTAGGACCGATACGATCCTGCATAAAACCTGCAATTTTACGTTCAGCCAACACAGCAAAGAGAGCAAAGGGTATGATAAAGAGCAGCGGGAAGATAGCATTGATAATAGCAGCAATTACCTGACTACCAGTAAGATCGAGTAAGAAATGGTAAATCATCGGTCAACCTCACCAAGTACAATATCAATGCTGGCAATGACGGTGACAACATCAGCTACCAAATGCCCCTTACAAAGTTCACCCAGGAGAGCCAGATTGATGAAAGAAGGTGCCTTTGTTTTAACCCTGAAAGGCTGCAGCTGTCCCTTACTGATGATATAATATCCTAATTCACCACGAGGGTTTTCTACTCTTCCAAGCACATTTCCGACAGGGGGTTTTATTCTTTTGGGAACGGCCTCGTGGACATTGCCTTCCGGGAAGCTTTCCAAAGCCTGTTCAATGATATTCAGGCTCTGCTCGAGCTCCAGAACCCGGACATAGAACCTGTCCCATGAATCACCAACTGATCCCATAAGTCCCTCACCAACAGGCACATCAAACTCAAACCGGTCATAGATAGAATAGGGGAAATCTTTGCGCAAGTCCCGCTTTACACCTGAAGCACGAAGGTTAGGTCCTGTTATACCTGCGTTGATAGCGGCTTTTTGAGGGAGTATTCCAATATTTGCGGTACGTTCTGTAAAAATTTTGTTGAATGAGAGGAGGTCATTAAACTCTTTGACATTCTTTCTGAAGGTCTTCACAAAGTCCGCAGTCAGCCGAATAAAGTCATCCGGAACATCACGGGCAACACCCCCAACCCAGATGTAATTATAAAGGAGCCTTGCACCGCTAACAGCCTCAAATATATTCAGTATAGATTCACGATCACGGAAACAATATAGAAAGGGAGTATAAGCTCCAATATCCATACCAAATGATCCAAGTGTTACCAAATGAGAAGCGATTCTCTGTAATTCACCAAGGATGACTCTGATATACTCCACTCGCTCCGGTACTTTGATACCAAGAAGCTTCTCAACAGCGACTGCGTATGCGAATTCATTGTACATAGCTGCAAGATAGTCCATCCTGTCAACATAGGGGACAATCTGAGGATAGGTAAGGGCTTCACAATGCTTCTCAAAGCAGCGGTGCAGATACCCAATATGTGATTTTGCATCAGTAACTACTTCACCATCAAGAGTAAGTTCAACTCTTAGAACTCCATGAGTGGAAGGATGCTGAGGTCCCATATTCAGGACCATTTCTTCAGTTCGGATACTCATACTGGATTATACTTGCTTCCTAATAGGGGACTTTCATTCCTTGATAAAATTCGGGATTTTTATAATCTTTACGGAGAGGATGACCAAATTCCCAATCATAAGGCATAAGAATTCTTCTCAGATCAGGATGTCCATCAAAATGAATTCCGATCAAATCATATGCCTCGCGTTCATGCCAATCAGCAGACCTCCAGACAGTGATCAAAGATGGAACAACCGGGTTATCTACAGACACTGATACTCTGAGCACACAAAAATGCTTCAGTAAAAAGGACTCCAGATGGTAAATAACACTTAATGTTGCTCCGCTCACAGTTTCTGATCCATCGTCATTTTTAACCTTCTTCCCATTAGCATCGTCAACACCTGTTAATAGGGAAAGACTGTCTAATTGTGTCAGTTCATCTTTTGCAAGAAAACTGCATACATCAAGGATATGGTCGGATTTTATATCAATTATCTGCTCTTGACCGGCATCAGTGATACCAAGAACAATTTCAGAACCGAATTCAGACATAAGACGATCGTAAAACTCTTTACTATGCATGCCCTTTACCCTTTATTAAGGATTCATTTCTGATCTTTTCCTGAAGTTTTAATAACCCCTCGAGCAATGCTTCAGGGCGGGGAGGACAACCAGGTATGTAAACATCTACAGGTATGACGCGGTCAACCCCTTTCAGTACATTATACCCGTGATCCCAATATGGACCACCTGAATTAGAACAACTACCCATTGAAATAATGTACTTTGGATCAGGTATCTGTTCGTACAATCGCTTGATCCTAAGTGCCATCTTCAGAGTTACTGTTCCGGATATAATGATTATGTCAGATTGACGTGGGGATGGGCGAGGTATTACACCGAATCGGTCAAAATCGTAATGTGATGCAGAAGTTGCCATCATCTCAATAGCGCAACATGCCAGACCAAATCCAAGTTGCCACAAGGAATTTAATCTTGCCCAATTAAGAACATCTTCAAACTTAGCTACAACAATACTGTCTTGTGTAAACTGTTTATCTAGTAAACCCATCACAAAGTGTCTTCCGGTTTGGGTGAATCGAAGTGGAGCGGTTTGACTGAAGGACGTGCCCATTCAAGATCACCCTTCTTCCATTCATATACGATACCCAACCCAAGTAATATCATGAATACTGCACCAATAACATACGCCTCGATGCCTAAAGACTGGTAAGCCATCAGCCAGGGTATCAACAATACAATTTCGACATCAAAAATGATGAAGATGAGGGCTACAACGTAGAAGCGAATATTGAAACGTATCCAGGAGTTACCTTCGGGTGTTTCACCGCATTCATAGGTTGTTAATTTTTCGGCACTTGGTCTTTTCGGTCTGATCAGCATTGAGGTGAAAAAACCAATACCAACAAATGCAAGTGCCAGTATTATAAAAGCAAAAATGTTTCCGAATTCGGTCATTAACTTACCGTTATCTCAAAAAATGACTGTAAAAAATAGTGTTTCAGTCTGATTATCGCAAGATTTAATTAAGCATATCAACCAGAAATGTTCAACGGTGTTAATATCTTATACAGATATTCTTTATAATTTTAACCAATTCTTCAGCAGTTGGTTGCCATACTCAGACATAAATGATTCAGGATGGAATTGCACTGCGTATAAAGGCAGGGATTCGTGCTGCACTGCCATGATAATACCATCTTCACTGGTCGCTGTGATCTGCAGGCATTTGGGTAAATGTAAATCATCTGCATACCATGAGTGGTACAGCCCAACGTTTGTATGGCTTGGTATTCCAGTGAATATTTCAGAATCTTTGTGTATGTGTATACTTTTTCGGATACCGTGTGAGGGGGTGATGAGATTTTGCAATTCGCCTTTAAAAAAACAAACCAATGATTGCAAACCAAGACATATCCCAAGATACTTCTTTTCATTGATCATGCAATGCTGAATAACTCTCCCATGAATTGGATACTCATTTGGTAATCCGGGACCTGGAGAGATAATGACGCTGTTATAGTTACTGAGTGCAAGATCATCCAGCACATCATGCAATATGATATCAAAAGATGCTCCTGATTCTTCAAGCATTTGTAGTATATTGTAACTGTACGAATCGTAATTATCTATGAACAGAACATCTTTCATCACTGGTAAAGAATCAATTATCTCGAAAATGAATAGACTCGGTTCCCAAAAAGAACCGTTTTTATTTATCATTGATTATAATGCAGAGCATGCAATTATTCTCAGTCCGACTAATCAAGATACAAAAAATATCTTTTACTCAATTCAGGGTAAGCATAACTTACCGACTGATGATCATACAAGTTTTACGCCGGAAATCAAAAAAGTTTTTCCAGTAAGCTTTGACCAATATAAGCATCAGTTCGAAAGAGTTCAGTCAGAAATCAGAGCTGGAAACAGCTATCTTGCTAATTTAACCTGTGCTACGCCAATAACCCTTGATGGAACACTTTTGAGTGTCTTCTTATCTGCGAGGGCAAAATACAAGCTTTTAGTTGAGGATGATTTTGTAGTATTCAGTCCCGAAACTTTTGTAACAATAAAAGATGGTATTATTGCATCCCATCCTATGAAGGGTACCATCGATGCATCAATCCCGGGAGCGAGGGAGATCATCCTCAAGGACGAGAAAGAGACAGCTGAGCACTATACCATTGTTGACCTTATTCGTAATGATCTTAGTATGGTGGCTAAGAACGTGCGGGTGAAACGGTTCAGGTATGTTGAAGAAGTGAAATCACCCGCTAAAAACCTTTATCAGGTTAGCAGCGAAATCACCGGTACATTACCGAGTGACTATTATAATTATCTTGGCGATGTGATGATAAATCTTCTGCCTCCTGGCTCTGTTACCGGCGCCCCCAAAAAGAAAACTGTGGAAATACTGAATGCAACTGAATCATATCAAAGGGGGTTCTATTGCGGGGTATTTGGTTATTTTGATGGTGTCAATCTGGACAGCGCGGTTTCCATCAGGTTCATTGAGAAGACATTCCAAGGGTTTTTATACAAAAGCGGTGGTGGAATCACGATGTACAGTCAGGTGGAACGCGAATATCAGGAAATGCTGGATAAGATATATGTACCAATTTCTTGAAACAATAGCTATTACTCCTGAAGGTGCAAGAAATCTAGAATTGCATCAGAAAAGGGTAAATAGAGCCTATTCTGAGTTTTTTCCAGAAGAAATCGCTTTTCAGCTGAGGGATGTTATTAAAGATGCAAAGTCCACGGGCGTGGAGAAATGCCGCATAATTTACGGAGGGGGAGACATTTCTGTTAGCAGGGAAGTATATCTACCGAAGTGGCATAGAAGCTTTCGGCTTGTGAGAGCGAATTCCCTTGATTATGCACATAAGTACCTGGATCGTACGAAAATTGAGTTGCTTCTCAACGGAATAATGGCGGACGATATTATAATTGTGAAAGATGATTATATCACCGATTCTTCTTATGCCAATCTTTTATTCCTAAAGAATGGGAAGTGGTACACCCCAGAAAAACCTCTGCTTCAGGGCACAATGAGGCAGCTTCTTCTTGATACCGGAGTGATTCATACAAGGGCCATCCATTTTGAGCAGGTAATGGACTACGAAGCGGTACTCACCATTAATGCGATGCTTGGTTTTTGCCCCGAAAAGGCAAGTTCCGTAAGGAATATTTTATCTTTTTTGTAATTGATGTTTTGCAATTCACTGATGCAAGGTGTATCTTTCGGTGTTAACAAAAAAACAGATATGCGTAATACAGTAGCTCTCATTGATACCTCAGCTCTCCTTAAAAACTATGCATTGCTAAGAAAAGAAGCCGGCAACGGTCCTGTTATGGCAGTAGTTAAGGCAAATGCATATGGTCATGGTCATCATATTGTCGTAAATGCGTTAAAAAATGCACCCTCACCCCCAGAATGCTTTGGCGTCGCAACCGCAGAGGAGGCATTTGCGATCAGACAGTGCGGATTTGTTGACCCGATTGTACTCTTTGAACCTTTATCAAGAGACAATGTTGATGAAATTGTTAAATATGCAATTTCATCAACTATCTTTGATGAAGGCCAGCTTCAACTGATAAAAGAGCTTTCTACCAGAATAAAAGTTAAAGTTCACATCAAAATTAACACAGGTATGGGTAGATTGGGCGTCCACCACTCGAAAGCAATAAGTTTTATTAAAAAAACAGCCCGTATGAAGCAGATTGAGATCGAGGGAATATACTCGCATTTTGCAGAATCAGATAATGCGGATAACCCTGAGTTCACATTGCAACAGCTGTCAGTTTTTACAGAAATAATTAAGACACTTAAAAAAGAGGGAGTGCCATTTCGTTACGCTCATATGGCCAACAGTGCAGCATTGCTTACCCTTCCTGAAGCAAGGTTTGATCTGGTAAGACCGGGAATAGCGCTTTATGGATATTCGCCATTTGGAAAGATTAACAATAATTTTGGGCTTTCACCTGTGATGACGCTTTTGTCCAAGGTTGAAACAATTAACAAAATCCGCAAAGGTGAAACCGTTAGCTATGCAAGGAGATTCGTAGCCCCAGAAAATGGAAATGTTATAACCGTACCTATTGGATATGCGGATGGAGTACCACGCAGGCTGACAAACAGACTCACCGCAGTCATAAATGGAAAAACATACTTACAATCCGGTACGATTACCATGGATCGAATTATGTTCTATGTAGGTCAGGATAATGTAAAAGCCGGTGATTATGTGATTCTGTTCGGTGGAGATAATAATGGCTGCTTAACGGCACAAGACTGGTCAACAATATTGGAGACCATTCCATATGAAATCACTTGTGGCATAAGTCAAAGAGTGCCAAGAATTCAAATAGATGATACAATTCGAAAAACAATATATCGTTCAGGCCATTAGCCTGAGTGCTAATAGTCTCAGACTGAATAATGATAAAATTGAGGTGGTAACACTGCTGAAGCAGTTTATTATGCAGTCAACCGATCTTGCGTATGATATGTCTATAATGAAGCGGATTACTGAGACTTCACGACTGGCAATCAGAATCGCAGATATCCACACTGCATTATCAACAGGGAGAATTGATTTCAATACGCTATCAGAAAAATTTAAAGATCATTGCCGTTTTTTGGTCAGTGACCTGAGCCTTTTTCTTGATTCGGTTTCGCCAGCATCTTTTAACGTTATTCTGGAAAGGGTTCAAAAATCTGTCCTTCCCGAATCCTTAAAAGATTTGCCCATCGAGACGATAAGCAAAACTGATGTGCAGGATGAGGCAGTGAAACCAAAGGAGTTGGAAAAGAATGTAGAGCAACTAAAAGAAGAATTCATCATGGATGGGGTTGAGGATGATGATGACGATTTCTTTTCTGATGTTGAACGAAATGTTTTGCAACCGATCAAGGAGATAGATGCTCTCCTCCTTAGACTGACTGAAGGTGAGTCTCCAGGAAAAGATATACTGTTCTTTGCGAAGATTCTCAAAAAAAATGGAGAACGCCTTGAACGGTTTCATACTTCAATTCTCCCATCTATGCATTATACGCTGCATGATGCTTTTCATTACATATATGAGGGTAAGCTAACCCCTTCATTGATGGTGACTGAATCAATGCGCGCATGCCTGATTGTTATTGTTGCAACAATAAGAAATAAAGAAGTTGATATTAATACTTACTTCAATAAAGCAGAAGCTTTTACAAACCTGATTAAGTCAATGGAGTAAAACAGACGATGAATATATATGCAATCATAATGGCTGGAGGAGTCGGATCAAGATTCTGGCCGATGAGCCGTGAAAAAAAGCCGAAGCAGTTATTGAATGTGCTGGGGACAAACTCTCTTCTGCAGAGAACAGTTGAGAGACTGCAAGGATTTATACAGAATGAGAATATCCTTATTGTGACAAACACGTTGCATGCTGAAGCCATAGCAGAACAGTTACCATTTATTCCGTCTGATAATATCATTAAAGAGCCATTTGGCAGAAATACCGCTCCCTGTATTGCTGTTGCATCCATGATCATCAGTAAGCGTGATCCCGAGGCAGTCACAATTGTCCTTCCTGCAGATCATCTGATATCCGATAAAGAGGAGTTTGAACGGATTCTTAAGCTTGCTGCAAAGTATGCCTATGAATCAAAGAACCTTGGAACCATTGGTATACCACCAACCAGACCTGAAACTGGATACGGATACATACAGATAGACAAATCGATCACAGATGGTGTCTGTACTGTTCATGCATTCGCTGAGAAACCTAACTATGCTACTGCGATACGGTTTCTGGAAAGCGGTGATTACCTGTGGAATTCTGGCATGTTCATCTGGAGAGTTGATACCATACTGGCAGAAATGCAATTATACCTTCCAGAAATGATCCACGAATGCAATTGTTTGTATCCCGTTATTGATACCGATGAGTTCTATCCATTATTATCGCAAGTATATGGAAAGATTAAAGGTGTTTCCATTGACTATGGAATTATGGAAAAATCAAATAAGGTATTTCTGGTAAAAGGTCATTTTGGCTGGAGCGATGTCGGCAGTTGGGAAGAAGTGTATCAGTTATCAGAAAAAGATAGTTACGGAAATTCTACTGAAGGTAATGTGTATTTAGATTTCTGCCACGATACCTATATTCAGTCACCAGAAAAGTTTACTGCTGTAATAGGTGCAGAGAACTTTATTATAATTAATACCAAAGACGCACTTCTGGTTTGCAGACGAGATCAGGCACAAGAAGTGAAAAAAGTGGTAGAATATCTGAAGTTAAACAAAATGAGTGACTACCTGTAGCATGAAGAAATTTCTCAGTGAACGCGATTTGCTGCTGCTTGTTAAAAAGCAGGGAAAATCTGTTACGATCCCGACCGGTTCTAAATTAACCCCACTCGCCATGGATATGGTGAAATCGATGGGGCTTTATCTCAGCCATGCTGATAGTCCAAAACCAGTTGATACTGCTTCTTTCCGGGAAGCTACTGTGGCAGTTGGGAGTGATCACACAGGTTTCGAAATGAAAAAGAAAGTTTTGGAGTACCTGACTGCTCATAAAATACCATATATTGATGTAGGGTGTTCAGGAACTGAGAGCTGTGACTATCCGGATTTTGCAAAAGAAGTTGCCATGCATATACGGAAAGGGACAGCTGTATCAGGTATCATGCTTGATGCAACAGGAACACCTTCGGCAGTGGTGTGTAATAAGGTCAGAGGTATAATAGCAGCTGTGTGCTATAATGAATTCTCAGCTAAAAGTGCACGAAGCCACAATAATGCCTCCGTTATTTGTATGGGGGCAAAGACCCTGGGTGAATTTACTATTATGTCGATCCTGGATACATGGTTTAGTGTGAACTACGAAGGTGGCAGACACCAGAAGAGGTTAGATAAGATTACTTTACTCGAGGAAGAGCAAAGGTAGTTTTGCAGATTTCATATATTCTGGCTCACACTGAAAACTTTTTGCTTTTATTCAAATTAATTAATCATTAGCTTTCGTTTAGACAAAACCCGTTTTACACATAAGTGCATCCGGCACAATTACCCAGTTCATATCATCTTTTCACAAGCCTGTAAGGGACGATTTTGTTCGTTTCACAAATCACAGTTCAATCTGTGACACGCATCGCAACCGACATCTATGAAATGACTTTGCTAGCTCCAGATATAGCAAAGATTATTCTTCCCGGTCAATTCCTGAATATCAAAGTATCAGACTCTCTGACACCACTTCTTCGAAGACCATTCTCAGTCTCAGACTGCTGTAATGAAGAGCTCTCCATCCTTTTTCATGTTTGCGGTGAAGGGACCATGGTTTTGTCACAAAAAAAGCCTGGTGATAAACTTGATGTGATCGCTCCACTTGGGAACGGCTTCAGGGTTGATGGTGATTTTACATTTGCAATTCTGGTAGCGGGTGGAATTGGTGTTGCTCCATTTCCTTTCTTAACTAAGGAATTGCAACGCTCCGGAAAAAAAGTGATGACACTGTACGGCTCTTCAACTGCTGCAATGATATGTGCGGATAAACTTGTGAACACAATGATTGCAACAGATGATGGCACTTCCGGATTCCATGGTACAGTAGTGGCATTGCTGGAGCAGACCCTGCCAGATTATCCAAGAGAATCCACTAAAGTATTTGTATGCGGTCCACACCGAATGCTGGCGGCTGCTCAGGAATTGCTTATGATAGCTAACTATGAAACTGAAATATCTGCCGAAGCCGCCATGGCATGTGGCTTTGGAATCTGTCAGGGGTGCCCAATGCCATCTTCGCATCAGGATGACCAATTTCTTCTGGTGTGTAAAGATGGACCCGTATTCAACGCAAAGGATATCAGACTGTAAATGAACCCAGACCTCTCTTTGAATATTGCCGGAATTACTTTCCGTAACCCTATCTTGTTAGCTTCGGGCACAGTTGGCTACGGTCATGAGATTGCTGAATGGATTGATCTTAATACTATTGGTGGAATCGTCACCAAGTCACTAAGTCTTAAACCAAGAAAGGGAAATTCTCCTCAGCGTATTGTTGAAACACCTGCTGGAATGCTCAATGCTATTGGCCTTGCAAATGTCGGTGTGGATGAGTTTATCAAGCATAAAATACCTTTTCTGGAGAAGTTTAATACCAATCTGATCTGTAATATTGCTGCGAGCACTGTTGATGAATATGTTGCCTGTGTAAAAGAGCTCACAGTTATTCCAGCGATTACAGCTTTTGAGATCAATGTGTCATGCCCAAATGTTAAGGACGGCGGATTACTATTTGGAAATGATCTGCATGCAGTAGCCTCGATCACTGAAAAGACGAAGGCTATTTCAACGAAGCCAATTATTATAAAATTGTCACCAAATGTCCCATCAATCTCAGAATTTGCTGCAGTAGCAAAACGTGAAGGAGCTGATGCTGTATCAGCCATAAACACCCTTGTTGGCTCTGCGATCGATATTTACACCCGTAAACCGAAACTTCAAAACGTTACGGGTGGACTCTCGGGTCCGGCAATTAAGCCAGTTGCAATTGCTAAAGTATTAGAGATACGCAGAAAGGTTGCTATCCCGATCATTGGCATTGGAGGTATCATGACCTGGAAAGATGCAGCAGAATTTCTGATTGCTGGTGCTTCACTTGTACAATTAGGTACCGTCAACTTTATTAATCCCAAAGCTGCCGAAGAGGTGATTGATGGATTACGCGAATTCTGTGTGTCCCAGAACATTCATCAAATAAATGAGTTAAGCGGTTCTGTCCGATTATGATCGATTTCAATAATTCCCCCTCCGTAAAAAAGATACTGGCACTTGAGCATTTTGGTATCAAGTTAGGATTACAGAATATCACTGCACTATTAGAGAGACTGGGAAATCCGCAAAAGTCTTTCCAGTCATTTCATATCGCGGGTTCCAATGGGAAGGGGAGTACCTCAGCATATCTTGCCAGCATTCTTACAACAGCAGGCTTTAAGACCGGACTCTACACTTCGCCTCACTTCGTAAGGTTCTCAGAAAGAATCAGAATAAACGGTACAATGATTCCTGTTGACTATATTGATCAGTTTACGAAGGACCACTACGACTATATCGTAGAGAATTCCATGACTTTTTTTGAGGTGACTACTGCGCTGGCGTTCCAGTATTTTGCAGACAGTAAAATAGATTATGCAGTTATTGAAACTGGTCTGGGGGGAAGACTAGACGCAACAGTACTCATCCATCCGGTGGCATCAATTATTACGACCATAAGTCTAGAGCATACAAATATCCTAGGAAATACAATCCGTGATATTGCATTTGAAAAGGGTGGCATAATTAAACCCGGTGGAAAAGTATTCATAGGATTCGTACCTGATGCTGCAAAAGTTGTATTAACTGACATTGCCCTTGAAAGAAATAGCGAAACTTATCTGCTTGAAGATTTTAGTACTGTACGTGGAAATAGTTTTGAGCTTTTTACCAAGAAGTTTTATATTTCGGATGTCAATTCTCCATTAAAAGGACAATATCAAAAAGCGAATGCAGCCCTGGCTATGTTATCAGCTGCGTTAACGCTTGACATCTCAGATACCCGAATATTAGAAAGCGGAGTCAGAAGTACAATCGGTAATACCGGTTTTGAAGGCAGATACGAATTTCTTCACGCATCCCCGGCAATTCTCGCCGATGCTGCTCACAACTCAGAATCCATTGAAAATTTTATTGTTGAGTTCCGTAAAGAGCAGGGTTTTTCCCGTCGTATCCTACTTTTTTCTGCCCTAAAAGATAAATCGTATCAAAAAGAATTGCAGTTTTTGCTGCCCTGTTTTGACGAAGTATATCTTTATCAGCTAGTTTCTGAACGGGCGGCAGATGTACACAACATTCACGATATCATTAAGGCTGAAGGAAAACCAGCAACCATCATTGAGAATACAGAAGCATTTATTGCGGATTATCTCAATCAGAGTGACCACGAATCATGTCTGGTAGTAACCGGGAGTATGTACCTGGTAGGCGAGATAAAGGCTATCCTGGAAAAATTTCAAACAGTAAATAAATAATACATTCAAGTAAGGTAAAACAGGTATATGGATATATCCGAACTGAAATCGAAAAAGATCATTGAACTGAACCAAATTGCAAAAGACCTCGGTATCAGCGGTTACAGCGATCTCAGAAAACAAGAATTAATTTTTAAGATTCTTGAAACTCAAACAGCCAAGGATGGGCTTACATTTTCAAAGGGAGTACTGGAAGTTCTCGCTGATGGTTATGGATTCCTGCGTAGTGCAGACTATAACTATTTGCCATCGCCTGATGACATTTATGTTTCCCCCTCACAAATTAAAAAGTTTATGCTCCGGACTGGTGATTTTGTCAGCGGTCAGGTTCGCCCACCCAAAGAAGGTGAGCGGTTCTTCGCTTTATTACGCGTTGAGGCGGTAAATGGAAACGACCCTGCTGAGATTCGTGAACGGACACTTTTTGACAATCTGACACCTGTGTATCCCACAAAGAGGATAATTCTGGAATCTGCACCTGGTGAGTATTCGATGAGGATTATGGATTTGCTCTCACCAATAGGTAAGGGCCAGAGAGGTCTGATAGTTTCACCGCCGAAAAGTGGTAAAACAGTCTTATTGCAGAAGATTGCAAATTCAATAACAAGAAACCACCCTGAAGTGAAACTAATTGTGCTTCTGATTGATGAACGTCCTGAAGAAGTTACCGATATGGAGCGAAGCGTTAAAGGTGAAGTGGTGAGCTCAACTTTCGATGAACCTGCGGAGCGCCACGTACAGGTTGCAGATATGGTTATCGAGAAGGCAAAACGTATGGTTGAGGCAAAGCAGGATGTTGTGATTCTGTTAGACAGTATCACAAGACTTGCGAGAGCCCACAATATAGTGGTTCCGCATAGTGGAAGAATCTTATCTGGTGGTGTGGACTCAAATGCACTTCAGAAACCCAAGCGGTTTTTTGGTGCTGCCAGAAATACTGAGGATGGTGGAAGCCTAACGATCATTGCAACTGCTCTGATTGATACCGGCAGCAGAATGGATGACGTTATCTTCGAAGAATTTAAGGGTACAGGTAATATGGAACTTGTACTGAATCGTGATCTGAGTGACAGAAGAATATTCCCGGCACTGGATGTCAACAAGTCAGGCACCAGAAAAGAAGAATTACTGATAAAAGATGAAGATTTGCAAAAGATTTGGATTCTTCGTAAAATACTCAGTGAGTTTTCGCCCGTTGAGGCAATGGAATTCCTTTTAGATAAATTCAGAGGAACAAAGAACAATAAAGAATTTTTAACTGTAATGAATAGCTGATTTTACATCCGCTTTACCCGAATAATAAGTTCCGTCGTGTCAAAAAAGTCCTTATTTCTTTTCGGGCATCAGTCATAATCGAAGCGGATACTAACAAATAAAACAGGAGTAATCATGAAAAAACAGCCTCGCGCATTGGGCATCGGTATGGGGTTTGTTTTCACCTGCGGGGATGTCAATGGAGTGGGTCCGGAGATATCTGTGAAAACGTTCAACCGTATCTGGCCTAAACAACACGGAAAGCTGTATTTCGTTTGCCCGGCAAACATCTTTATTGAGGAAATTAACTACAACAGAATTCGGTTTGAATTTGAAATAGTTAAAAACTTCGAGGAAGCTAATCCAGATCCAAATGTACTGTCGGTAATTGATATCGGACGTACTAAAAGAGAAATTGGAGTTCCTACTGAAGAATCAGGGCATAAAGCAGTTCAGGCAGTGAAAGTGGCTTACCAATCAATAGTTGATGGTCACTCACATGCCATGATCACTTCACCAATCTCTAAGCTCGCAATTTCACTCGGTGGTTACGAATTCCCGGGACATACTGAAATGCTTGCCGAATGGACTCAGACCGAAAATTATGTGATGATGTTTCTTGCCAGGGTAATCAAGGCAGGATTGATGACAATTCACATCCCTATTAAAAAAGTACCAACCACACTTACAAAAAAGCTTATCAAGGGTAAGTTTAAGGTAATTCTTAATTCACTTCAGGAAGATTTCGGTAATCCGACACCTAAAATCGCTGTTTTGGGACTTAATCCTCATGCCGGCGAGGATGGTGTTATCGGAACCGATGAGAAGGATCTTATCGAACCGATTATGAAGGAAATGCAGCCGAATTTCTTTGGGCCATTCTCAGCTGACGCTTTTTTTGCACGCCGCATGCATGAAGATTTCAACTTTGTAGTTGGGTTGTTTCATGATCAGGTGCTTATACCATTTAAGTTGCTTGATAACTATACTGGCGTGAATTTTACAGCAGGGTTACCGATTATCCGTACTTCGCCCGACCACGGTACTGCTTTTGACATCGCCAGAAAACATAAAGCTGATGACAGAAGTATGTACCAGGCATACATTTACGCAATTAAGATTGCGGAAAACAGAAAGCGCGCGTCAAGTACACCACTTTCTGAATAGACTATGAAGCGTTCGGCGAACTATTCCGCGCTCGCATTGATTTATCCCCATCTGATGCGGAACGTTCGATATGAGAAGTGGGCGCAGTATCTGAATAAAATTATTCAGCAATATGCGCCCACAGCTCAGACCATATTTGAACTGGCTGGAGGTAATGGTGCATTGGCTGAAAAGCTTTCAGCTTATTACCCAAGCTACATACTTTCAGATCTTAGTTTTTTTATGCTTACTGAAGGTCACTGCCGGTTATTCCCCTCATTAGTGTGCGATATGCGCTCAATTCCGTTTCAAGCGAAGTTTGATGTGGTGATTACCGCATTTGACTCTGTGAACTATCTGCTGAA
>JAEXTR010000199.1 GCA_023406915.1 Bacteroidota bacterium | reverse complement strand
GCCTGCAAGCGCAATATCTTGTTGCTGTTGTTATTTGAACTCCGCTCTTTAAACAGGTAGTTGATGGTACTCAGGTTTCCTTCGGCGAAGGTGTGCAGTGCCAGAAATGGCGTAATCTGCCGCAAGTATCTTATCCTGAGAATGGTGAGCAATTCATCACGGTCATCAAAATTATCTTTACTCGGGGTATCGTATTGAAGCTTCATGTGCATGCCGCTGATCTCCAGAGTATCGGAAGCTGAAAAGCGGTGCACACTGGAAAATGAAAGCATAATCCGTTTGGATAGATTGTTCTTCCTGCTTTCCGCTTCGGCACGTTCATCATAAAAGGAGGTCATCACTCCTTCAATACTCTTTGTGAGGTGCTTCTCATTCCGCTCTGTATAGACTATTTTCCCCTGCATGTAGGAATCCTCTGTCATGCGGAGGAATGCTGCCTCCAGATCAAAGGAAAACTCATCAATCTTGGTGTCAAACACAGAGGGGGATTGATTGCTGAGATCCTTGTTTCGTGTATCACGGTCAATGTTCTTAGCCTCCACTGCTCCGCGCAGCAAAAGGGATGATTCCATGAACAGGTTATGCATTAGCAATTCATCCTGAATCCGGTACCGTGTTTCAACACGTCGTTGCAGTTTGTTACGGATTGATTCCTTTGCAAGCTGCTCAGAGAAAAAATAAAAATCCCTTCCACCCTGTGTAAACTGAAACGAGAAAGCATTATCGATCTGGTCACTGATCGGTGAAACCAGTGATGCATTCAGATTCCGTACCATTGTTTTACGCGGAGAAATATCTTCATTTCTGAACCGGGCAAATCCCGTGAGCCGGCTTGATGCAATTTTGAAGCCGCTGATGTCTCCCTCAACACCGTATAATAGACCATCATCTTCTTCGCCGGACTGGGAGTTTGAGGTATAACCCAGCATTGGCACAATGATCAGGCTGGGGAGCGGCTGATATACCGTGAAGATGCTCGCGCTTGCTGCTTCGGCAGAGTTGAGCTGCACATTCCGGTTGTCACTCAGATACTGATGCCGTCCGCTCAGTCCAATGCTGAACGTCTCCGAAAGCCGGGTTCCACCAAAAAACTGAAGCAGGTTATCATCCTTGATACTGTTACCGTTGCTTCTGATTACCGTTGATTGGTAACGGTTTTCTGCTCCGTAAAAAATGCCCCCTGCTGTACCGGTCTGGGTGAACATCCCAGAAAGGGTGTACATATTCAATTGTTTCGTGAAAGAGAGCGAAGCAGCAGGGATGCCCGATATCCTCATCGGGAAAAAAACGGTATCCTCCGTGGTCTGTGCAATCAGCATTGCGGAAAACAGGAGCCAAATGGTAAAAATCCGCATCAGTACCTGAATTGAAAGGTGAATGATTGCTGATGGCTGACACTGTTGTACTCCCCACCAGGTTTACTGTAGGTTATCACCCGCCAGTAAAGGGTTGTCCTGTCAGTCAGGTATGATGGCGTAAAGGGGATTCTGACGGTATCTGCGGCACCCGCAGAAATTCTCTTTCGGTACACTTCACCGAAGAATGGATTCTGCGTGACCAGCACTTCATACTCAGCCCGGTAGGGAAGGCCTGTTACAACAAACTCAGTGAAGTAATCAGTGATGGCTCCGTCTGCCGGACTGATTCCCTGCAATCGCGGATGAAACAGGTCACGGTCTTCGTTCGATGCATCACCGCGCAATAATCCTTTATCTTCAGCAAGAACTTTATAATAGTACTCAACTGATGAGTCCGCTTCGTCATCCAGAAACGCAGTGGTAAATGAGTGCCCCCGGTATGTAGCTGTGTCAAGGGCAAACCCGGGTATGGTATCCCGGTAAATATGGTACATCATAACATCTGTAACAAATGGCGCTCCCCAACTGAGCAGTATGCCCCGTTGTATGCCGTCATTTTTTCCTGATACTGTCAGGTTACGCGGGGCTGGCGGAGGATAACGGTTCAGCGGTATGGCTGCAACCGGTAAAGACATCTGACTTTTATTCCCTTTCCGGTCCACCGCTGTAATGCGATAAAAATACTCAGTGTCATAATCGAGGGAATCATCATAATGCCTGGCACCTCTGGTGGTTGCTACCATCACGTAGTGCAGCGTATCACCATCGGAACGGTACACCTCGTAATAATCAAAATCGGGTTCAGGATTTTTTCTCCATTCGAGTCCGGTCTCACCGTCCGTTGCATACAGAAACCGCGCACCTGTCGGCACGGCAGGTGGCAGCCCATCGTCGTACTCTGGCAGATTGGTCAGTTCCTCACACCCCGCAAGCAGTATCATGAAAAGAAGCAGGAGCAGCATGGCACTCCTGCTCTTTTTCTTTAGCCACAATACCTTCCATGCAGAATATATGCTGTGGTCACAGCTCAAATTTCTGTCCCTTTTTTGGAATAGTGACGTTATTATACCCTTCACCCTCCAGTGCACCCGCAAAAGCTGCCTGCATTTCGGGATCGCCATGCACAAGGAAAATCTTTTTCAGCTGCTGACGGTCAAATCCTTTTACATATTCAAGCAGGTCGTCGCTGTCTGCATGGGCACTCAGGGAATTAAACTTCACCACATCTGCCTTCAACTGATATGGATCGCCAAAAATATTGACCTCAGGTTCCCGGTCGATCAGTTTCTTACCCAGTGTATGTGGTGCACAATAACCGGTCATCAGTATGATCGTATTCGGGTTCTGGATATTGTTCGCAAGGTGATGCAGTATCCTGCCTGCTTCTGCCATGCCGGAGGAAGAGATGATCATCATCGGACCATCAACCCCATTCAGACGCTTTGATTCTTCCACATCCGTGATATAGGTCAGTTGGGCAAATCCAAATGGGTCCTTGCTCTTGATCAGGAACCGGGACGTTTCAGCATCAAAGCACTCCGGATGCAGTCTGAATACATCAGTCGTATTTGAGGAAAGGGGACTGTCCACGTAAATGGGTATCCGCAGTTCAGGATGCTTTTCAAACAGAATATTCAGCAGGTATACCAGTTCCTGCGTCCTGCCGACCGAGAATGCAGGTACAATCAGCTTAGACCGCTGCTCAATACCGCGGGTCAGCACCTGACGCATCTTCTCTTCGGTCATGGTGAATTCTTCATGCTTTCTGCCGCCGTATGTGCTCTCTGTTATCCAGTAATCCACATCAGGTATCTGTTCCGGGTCACGAAGTATTGGCAGGTTCTTTCTTCCAAGATCACCTGAAAAACCTACCCGAATAGTTTTGCCGTTTTCTGTCAGTTCAAGTAATACAATAGCACTGCCTAAAATATGTCCCGCGTCGTAAAATGTGACAGCTACTTCCGGGCATATCTGCTTCCTTCTGTGGTAGTTCATACCCGCAAACCTGCTGATGGCTTCCACAGCATCTTCCTGTGTGTACAGCGGTTCAAAAAGATTCTTTCCCTGCTTCTTTCTTTTTTTGTTCACAAACTCAACATCTTTTTCCTGAATGTGAGCAGAATCCTGCAGCAGGTAAGCTGCAAGGTCCCGTGTGGCAAACGTTGCATAAATTTCTCCGTCAAAGCCCTGCCTGGTAAGGGA
>JAEXTR010000184.1 GCA_023406915.1 Bacteroidota bacterium | reverse complement strand
CCGTAAGAGCGCGTGTAGCCCGAGATGATGTATCCTTCATCGAATGTTTCTTCAATGGCGTATGCGACATCGATGTTGGTGCCGCCAAATGGTTTTGTCCACACTGAATCCTGTGCATACATAGATGAGGGAAAAACTGCAAGAACCAGAAGCAGTAATAAACGGTAGTACAATGAAGTGACTCTCATGGCAGACTCCTTACAATAAGTTTTATGAACAACATGTAAAAGGAAAACCGACACCGGAAAATAATCAAAATTCAAGTTCTAAAACCAACGATTACAAATCAGAAGTGTATCGGGTGATAGAGGGGCTAGAAAATGAGAGATATATGGAGAAAATGTTAAAATAACGAAAAGCGAATAGTCTTTACGTTGGAACTAAGAACGGTACTGGGAAGTATGGATCGTAGTAAAATAACTCTTGAGAATAGTGCGGAGAGGGAGGGATTCCTAGCACTACTAATTAATTAGCCTTTTTAATCTTATTGGCACTCTTTTGAGGTAGGGTCTCCAAAATGTCTCCAACTGATAATTCGTTCTATCTTTCTCTATATGGCGTATAGATAATAGCTAATTTGACTGATTTTGCATTTGCTAGGATACACTCACTAGTTTTATATAGTTTATGAACAAACACCGAAAATTAAGAATGGTTCCAAGTATAGATTCATGGTAAGGTATAATTGGACATAATATTGTTTCTCTTCGCCAGAAACTCAACATTCTAAGAGGACAACAAATATATCTAATCCTCACCTTATTTCTCATCTTTTCAGACCAACAACCTAATTCATACAGTATAGAATCAGCGCATTTTTATATCATGATGTTTTTGCCAATGAACAAGTAATCATAATAAACAATTAGGCGAACATAGGTAACTGAGATAACCAACAATTTTCGAAGCCATCATTTGGTCACTTTATAAATATATTCTACTGAAGGCAAGATTAAGGTATGATTTGGTCTATTATAATCCTCATGCTCTTCGCATAATAGATAATATAAGAATCAACATTGTTGGGCGATTTACAACTTAAAAAACCTCCTGGTGTAATGGGAGGAGAATAGTTCTTCAATTTATTTATTGCTAAGTTATTAAGTTTTTTTGTCGCCTCCTTTGATATATGGCTAATTGCATTTCTAACTGTTTTCATTTCGTTAAAAGTGCTCCGAAAAGACTCAAGTGGTATCTTCAATGGATTTTGAGAAACAAAATATAGCTCTGACATTTCTATTACCTTAGCAATATTTGTCCAATCTGGGTATTCTTTAACACCCTTTAATAAATCATATGCTTTATCTTCGTTAATTTTCTTAACAATGAGCTTAGGTTTGATTTTTCGGTTTTTGGTTCCGCATAGCAGTGCGATAAAAGAATCCTCCAGAAAGACTTCCCATGATGTGAATATTTTCAGAAACGCTATTTCATATATTCTATCTAACTCAATCGGAGTTAATATGTATATATTTCCTTTTTGCTGTACACTAGCATAACTATTGAGAGAATTAATTCTTGAGACAAGTTCGATAGATTCGCGAATATTTTTCTTAATAGTCCTTTTGTTTTGGTATAGTGTTGTCATTTGTGATTTATTCGTCCGTATATAAACTTATAAATAAAGTCGTGTCTTATACGGCGAGCCTTATAATCTGTCACATGCTTTGTTGAAGCATCGTAGAACGAGAAATGTTCCTTCGATACTTCTTCGGCACCCATACCTAATATACTATCAACTTCTGAAAGTGCACTTTTAAGTTTACTTAGATTTGATTTCTTTGTCATTCCCTGTATATGTATTTTATTAATTACGCCAAATAGTGTATAAAATAAAGGTATCTTTGAAAAGTTTGATTGTCCTAGACTTTCACCATAAAGTTCCAATATCAATTCAATCACTTCATGAAAAGTATTTCTAACGTCATCCTCTGCTGAGAACTCATCATCATATTGCTTATAGTATTTTTCAAGATTCTTCCTATCATCTATCCCATGAATTATTTGAATGATTAACTCAGAAGTAAGTTCTGCTTCTCCCATTCTGGACACTTGTCTATCAGTCAAGATTTTATGATTAACCCAAAAGTCTTTATAACTAAAACCTAAAGAGTAAACCACTTGCTTAAAAGCTCCAAAATACTTTGAATTAATAAGCTCTTGCTTATTTAAGGTAACGGTATAAGTATTTAATCGGGCGAAAATATCCAAAATATCTGTTTCATTATCTGTTTTTAATAAGTCTACAGATATTTTGAACTCCCAGATTTGTTTCCTAATAGCTTCATCAAGTTCACTAAAATATTTCCCCCCATATTTTTTATTATGAACTTTCATAACGCTAAATCCATCTTCCAAATAAGATAATATCGCTCTGATCCTTTGTTGACCGTCAACGATTTCTCGAATTGATTTCTTTGTATTAAGATCAACATCATAGCGCATAAATATTTTTGGAAGTGGTAGCCCTCGAAGCATTGTATCTAACAGATACGATTTTGCTTTTTCTGACCATACCGCTCGTCTCTGATATTTTGATGAGAGTATTAACTCTTTTCGATTATTCCACTCCCAAAAATCAGCCACTCTAAATACCAGTGGATCATAGTTAATCATTGTTCGCTCCGTTCAGAAGTTGGTAGTTACTAGAAATAGATTGCGATATTAAGTTTTTACATATAAATATACTGTACATGCACATCCTTATTGCTACTAACATTAAGGTTATAATTATTAAAAATATTTTTTAAGGATTTCATTATTTTCCTACTTAACCATATTGATACTCATCAGAATCAATTCTCAAAGTGCTTTTTCATTTCCTTATATAGTTTATCATTTATGAAAACTAAATACAGAGATGTTGCAAAACCTTTTGTAAAGTTACGAAATCCTGATTTACCAATGTAAGTTTTTGGATAATTGAGTATTACCTTATTTCCCCGAGAAAAACGACGTTTTAAGAATTATTTGTACTAAGCTGCTACCACTAGACACTTTACGAATGCAGAATATGCCTAACATTTTTTGTTCATTATGCTTTCCACCCCAAGTTTACTACGATAATACAATACAGTAATGGCTTTTGCTATCAATTCGGGAGCGAAACATTATTATTATTTTCCCTTTTATAGGATTTGATGAGACGCAACCAAATCTCGCGCTTATGCACTTGTAGGGGATGGATATTATACATTAATGAAATAATACCCCAATTTCTATGATAACACAAATTATTTCTCACATGATATATTATTTCGAGTGTTATGTGGAAACACAGCAGTGGATAGAGAATGGACCAAGCTTTTATTCTATCACAGAATATTAGTTAATCACACTTGACTTCACCATTTTAATATATTATACTGTTATATAGCGAAGGGGTTTTTCTGACCTACGCAAGCTGATAGGCATATAAACTACAAAAACGTTATAATATCGATGAATATACACGAAATCAAAGACTTCTATCTGTGCGGAACTCTGCTGATGCAGGGCTTCCGATTAATAGATCAGAACCGAGAAAATGGTTATACGGTGTTTTCGTTTGAGAACACTGAAATGCTGAGAAAAGTGATAAGAGATTATTATCTCGGAAAACTCAAGTTTAATCCATCTGTTTATAGATCAACTTTACGTCAACTAAAGGGCTCAATGCACAACAGCTCTTTGGTATCAACACAAAGCCATAATAACAATAATGAGAAACAATACATCTAAAGGCTCTCCTCATGAAATGGAGAATATTTGCGATTTTATTTCAGCAAATGCGCCTCATGAAATAGTGGCAAACAAACTAGGAGAGAACTTCATACAGAGGGGTTAAAGCATCAGGGTAGTTGCCCGACAGGTCACTGGTCAGTTGTGGAAACGGAAATATATGCACACAATAAATCTGATCATCTTCATCCAGATGTAGCAAAGTTGGATAATCTGCGAGGCTAATCCTCATACATCAGCAATAAAATTGAAGCCATCCATAAGGGGTGGCTTTTTCATATTCAAGAAAAAAGGGAATGATTTTGCAATCCTTACAAAGTGTATTTTGTTTATTGACTGTTTATATGTTAATTTTCACAGCGTTTATGGCTTTACCTTTAACATTATAGTAAACTATCAACCACTCATTTTATACTAGGCTTCAAAATGACCCAAATAACAGAATCTAACAAAGATTTGAATCCCACAACTGATATTATCACAATAAGTGACCTAGGTGATTATTTTGCGGTACGGGAAGAAAGACTGAAGAATAACCGAAATTACTCAAAGAATGGTTGGGAACTCGGAAGAACTGTCTTGAATTTACTCTCTGATATTAGCCAAAAGGATATTGTTACTGTTAAATTGCTTGTCCCGAAGAAATTTCATGAAAGTCTTGTAAAAGGTGAGGTAATCCGAGTTGGTGGTGTATTACGGCAAGCAAAGGATCAGAGAATTGCACACCATATGAAAGAAATCAGACCAACCAATGTAAGCAAGCTTACTAAAGTTGCCAATCTTGCATTTTTCGCTATAGATATTTTAGAAAGTATTCTTGTTGACAAAAAGCTAAACGAGATTCTTACTGAAGTAAAAGACATTAATCTTAAAATTGATGCACAAATGTATGGAAATCTACAGTCCGCTCTACAAGGGATAAATGAATTAAACCTTTGTATGAAAGATGAGTTTAGGTTGCCAAAAATACCGCTAATTGATAAATCACTCCGCGATTGTGAATGTCAATTTAATAACATCTATAAGAAAAAATGGGAGAAAGTTACTGAGCTTGATAAAGAATACTATTCTAGCAAAATTAGGAAGCGGTCTGTTCTAAAAAAACAGATTGCTTTGTGTAATTCACTACCGTCATTGTTTCAGCTAATTGTTACATGTAAAGTAGCACGGATCAAACTTTGCGAGCTACAAGGTGACTATACTCTCGCAAATAGAATTTCGGTTGAGCTCTCAGAATTCCTTGCAAAAAGCCTTCTAGAATTCAAACAGATATTTGGTAATGAAGCTATTCAAAAAAAATTGAGTGAATATAAAATATTAAAAACAGAATTTTTCAAACCAAAGCTTGAAGAAGTGACAGATCAGGTTAAGGAATCGAACGAGGTTCTTGAATATCTCTTGCAGAGTGCTCTTTGCTACACACTTTTTTTACCTGAAGTCGTTGGTGATCCTTCAGAGGCTCCTAAAAATGGTTTTGATACGACTGATGCTATTCTAGCAAACCCCAGCCGTTTTGATCGATTCAAGAAGAAATTGCACTCATTATTTCACAAAATAGTAGAAATTCTCAAATCATTACGAGGGAAAATAGGATCCTTATGGTGATGCTTTTCAATTGAGCCTCATGATCACTATGATTTAGGAGCCACTAAGTTGCAGAGCACGAAGACTGCGAATTGGATATATCTCTAAATATGTTGAGTGATAAGAGTTAATTACAGATATAACGCTCAACTCTCCTTAAGCTCATCTTAAGTACACAAAAATGTATAATCTCTCTTCCCTAATAAAGAGAGAAGCTATTCTTCTGATTAATTCACCTTTTAAGGTCTCCAAAATGTCTCCAAATGGGGGTCAAAAACGGTGTATTTGGGAGGGTCAGGGAGAAAAAAAAGCTTGAAAATGCGTTATTTTGAAGGTTTTACAGTATTGGCGGAGAGGGAGGGATTCGAACCCCCGGTAGCCGTAAGACTACAACGGTTTTCAAGACCGCCGCTTTCAACCACTCAGCCACCTCTCCGTAGCATGGGGAATGCTTTATTTTTGAACTTCTAATATAGGATTTTTTTCAGTTTCCAGCAAAATTTCATTCCCAATGACAAAAGTTTGTATCGCCTCTTTTCACACCCCTTCAGCATTCTCCTGCTTGAGTTTCTACCTATAATTTTGGTTGCAACCCATTAGATACGTGAGTTATCTACTTATTCATGAATATGATCATCTCACACGCTTTGCAGTCAAATTGCAACGTATATGTCTCGAGCCCATCCGATAGCTTCAGGGGGTCGAGCGACCGATGTTTTGTTTCCAGCGGACAAATATCCAGCTGCTTCTTGATACAGTATTTTGTTCGCATAACCGGGACGCCCTCATCAAACGGTTGTGCCTCATAGCCTGGTGCAATTTCTACTACTCCGTGCTCACGGTAAAATAACGCTGCTTTCTCATTGGTCACATTACCCCTGAAATCAATTTTTGATTCGGGATAGTTTATGGGATTGTCTGGCTTTTGGAACTCGTATTTATCGAGATGCTTTTCCCGTTCAGTAAGCAACATTCGCAGCACCTCATTTCGCATGTTGCTAATAAAAGAGGGTGGAAGATGAGGCAGGGATACATCTGAAATGACTTCTGCTGTGATGGAAAAAATCGTTTCACCAGATTTCTCTAATTTCGAAATAATGTATTCCTTCGCCCGCTCCTGTTTTTCAGATTGAGGGAATGAGTGTGTGAAGGCCTTTTCAACTGTGATGCCATCTTCATCAACAATTTCGACCCGGACAGAGTTTTCAAAAAAATAACACCTCAGTACGGCAGAGATTTTTCTCTCCGCACTTTTTCCACTCAGTCGTTTACTGAATTCGTGGTCTTTATTCCGGAACAGTGTCACCCCAATTGGTACCGTCTTATTGTCTCTGACAGTGACAAATCCGTCCTTCACACCATTCACTAATACACCTTCCAGTTCACTCTTTTCATTAAAATAGCAGACTCCATCACCCGCACGCAAGACTTCATCAGTCTTAATCTGAAAGTGTCCCGGAGCTCCTCCGATAACAGTTCCAATTCTTTTACCGAGTGATTTTGGTGAATCAGTTGCTGCTGTTGCATTCCGGTTGCCATCTATAAAATATTCTGTGTATCCTCTGTTAAAGGTTCTCTCTGGATCAGGAGTAAAAAAGAGAGTAACCCTTCCGGATGATGCCCGCATCAGGTTAGGGTCCGCAGCAATCATCTCATCCAGTTTCTGGCGATAGAAAGCGGTGATGTTCTTAACATAGCTTACATCTTTCAGGCGCCCTTCTATTTTAAAGGAAGTGATGCCTGCGTCTGTCAGTTCACGCAATCTGCGGGAGAGATCCAAATCTTTCATAGAAAGCAGATGCTTGTTCTCAACAATCACATTACCCACCGCATCTGTCAAAGTATAACCGTGACGGCAGTTCTGAGAGCAATCACCTCTGTTTGCACTTCTTCCGGTGGTGGCAGCACTCATATAACACTGACCACTCAATGAAACACACAGTGCCCCATGAACAAAGAATTCAAGATCTGCCTTTACGGTCGTACTGATTTCCTGAATTTTATCCAGGGATAACTCACGGGCGAGGATTATTCTATTGATACCTACAGACTCCAGAAACTGTATTTGCTTCAGGTCATAATTGTGCATCTGGGTGGACGCAAACCGTGCAATCGGGGGTAGTTCCATTTGCAGAAGTGCTGTATCCTGAATAATGATCGCATCTGCGCCCATACGGTATAACTGACAGATCAGATCAGACACAGCCGGTAATTCCTCATCAAACAAAACCGTATTCACTGTAACATACACACGGGCGTAATACTGATGTGCAAATCTGATCAGTGCATCAATATCACTCAGCTCATTACCTGCTGAAGCCCTTGCTCCAAATTTTGGGGCACCAATATACACAGCATCTGCACCATGCGTAATTGCTGCAACACCGGTTTCATAATCCTTCGCGGGAGCGAGGAGTTCAAGTCTTATCCGATTCTCATGACTCATCTGTTTTGGGGTATCTTTCTTGGTTAACTTTCATGATCTGCCGGTGATTTTTTCAGGATCATTGTGGCACATACTGTTTTATTCACCAGCACATCAACCTCATCTTCCTGCTTTTTTATATAATCCTCAAATAGTGATTTCTGTTCGGGATACTGTACAATTAGCTCTCTGCACCGCATTATCAAATTATCCTGCAAGCTTTCCTGATTCTCTGACAAATCATCGTGTTCAGAGAACACCTCATCAACAACCTTCATACCAGCCTGCTCTAATTGCCTGAAGACTTCAGATTTTTTCAAAATGAGTTCATGCTGAAATTCACTGTCATCATCCATGTAACCATCATCATAGATAATGATACCATCGTCTGTAATGTGTTCCTTCAATTGCAGGAATGCTGTTCGGGGCTCACCAAGTACTTGCCCGATTGAGCCAAGAATTATCACATCATACTTTGATAATGATGAGAGTACAACCCTGATGTCCCCTACTTCGAACTTGCACAAATCTGCCACGGCATGTTTTTTCGCCATCTCATCAGCCGTACATATAAAGTCAGGTACTGCATCAATACCATGACAACAGGCACCAGTTTCTTTAGCAATCATAACAGAAACTGCACCTTTACCACATCCCAGGTCCAGAACTGACAAACACTCACGGGCAGGTGCATATTTCTTTACTACTGCTACTAAAGCTTTTGGATCACTCCCCAGCTCCCAGGAATCCTGCAGAATATAGGGAAGGTAATGGAATAATGCCGGATCACTACCATCCATCGCAGTAACTACGACGCTCTCTTCAACACTTTTCATATTCATACCTTGTCATTAATAAAATATTCCGATTAAACGATATCTTCTTTCTGAGCTTGCAGGCTCCAGGTTGAGCTTATTCCACATGTATGTTTCAGCATTGCCCAAACCGGACAGTATGTTTCTTCTGACAGCTGAATAGCCTTTATCACCTGCTCTTGTGTTGCGTTAGGTGAGGTAACGCTGAAATGGAGTCTGATTTTGCTCAACACCGTTGGGTGAGTTTCAACCCTGTCCCCCTCGGCTTCAACGTGGAACGCTGTTATTTCAGCCTTCATCTTTCTCAGCATACTTACTACCGAGGTGGCACTACATCCAGCCAGACTCACCAGAAGCAGTTCAAGACCTGTGTACCCTTCCCCATTGCCAACAGGTGGGAAATAATCCATCTTTACCGTTGTATTGTTCCGCGTTGAGCCCTGGAATGTGACCTTATCATCAACAAGCTCAATGGTAGCGTGCAATTTATCCATAACTGATCTCCAAAAGGAAATAATGAGTGAATAGCCAAATATAGCAACCCAGGATGTATTTACCGATCCATTCCCATTGCCACCACAGCGCCCCATTGTATTGAAGGATATGCTTCGTATCTTTCGTTATCCATCTTTGTGTGTTTCAATTTTTATAGGTGCTACATGAAATACTTCGCATTCATTGCAACACTATTTTTCTTTTCTATCCTGTTTACTTCCTGCATTGAAAAGGAAGAACATAACGATCACGGGTCTTCAACCGTGCAAGACGCTCACCACCATGACCTGCCCCTTACCGCTGATCAGGCTCTTCAGGAATTGCGTGCAGGTAATCAGCGCTTCCTGAGTGGAAAAGTATTACATTCTGACTACCTTAAACAGGTTAAGGCAACAGCCGATGATCAGCATCCGCATACCGTTATTCTTAGCTGTCTTGATTCAAGAGTCCCCCCGGAAATTATTTTTGACCAGGGAATCGGGAAAGTTTTTGTTGCAAGGGTTGCTGGAAATGTTGAGGATGACAATGTACTTGGCAGTATGGAATATGCCGTTCAGGTAAAACACACGAAACTTATTGTGGTACTTGGACATTCGAGTTGTGGCGCAGTAAAAGGTGCCATTGATAATGCTGAATTAGGAAATCTTACTCAGTTGCTGGCACAGATAAGACCTGCAATTACAACTGATTCAACAAATACCCCCTCTGCAGATAAAACAGCACGGAAAAATGTTGAACTTACCATTCAGGATATCCTGAAAAAAAGCCCGGTCATTGCTTCTGCTATAGAAAAAGACTCCGTGAAGATCATCGGGGGGTTTTACCATTTAGCTGATGGGAAGGTGGAATTTTTCTAGAGTGGAAACTTTTTGATTTGAATGAATCATTTGGGATTACACCATATTGAGTTTAAAGAAAGAGCAAGTGCATCAAATGCATGCACTTGCTCTTTGCCCATCACCAGAATGAGGACGGTTGACTGAGAAGCCAGTCATCCTGCATTTATTTGATTGATGGGTGATATCGCTTGCATACCCATCAGAACACTGCAGTTCACCCAAAAACTGAAATGAATAATCCAGCAATGATTGCTGTTGTGATCACTCCGCTAATATTGGCAGCAATGGCATCCGGCAAGATGATGACATTCTGATTGACTTCTGAAACTGATTTTTGGGCAACTTTCGCGGTTGTAGGCACACAGGATACTCCTGCGATTCCGATAACCGGATTAATTTTTTTTCCTGATAGGAAATACACTATATAACCTCCCATAATCCCTCCAATACCCGATAGCAGTAACGCTACGATGCCAAGTATAAGAAGAAGGAACACTTTTGGATCAATAAGAATACTTGCATCACAGAGTACTCCAAGCATTAACCCAAGAAAGAATGTTGATCCGTACAGTAATGGTCCACCAATAAATTCAATGAGATGCTTTAATCCAGACTCACGGATTGCAACACCTAAGAACAATGACATAAACAAAGGTGCTGCAACGGGAAAGAGCAAGCTCAGGATAACACTGGCCAAGACTGCAAAAGTAGTTTTCTGGTTTGAAGAAATCTTTTTTACTGGTCTGGAAGGAATTGGTAACCCCCTCAGTCGTTCAGGAATCATCAGTTTTATTAGATAAGGGTATCCTCCATACGTAAAGCCAAGATAAAGATATGCCACTACCGTTATTGGTACAAAAAGTTCTTTCTTTAATACCAGTGAAGTGAACATTACCATTGGTCCGTCTGCCCCTCCGATTATTGCAATTGAGGCAGCCGACCTCTCATCAAATCCCATCGCTGTCGCAATCGGTATGGTCAGAAATGAACCAAGCTCTGCACACACGGCTAAGAACATGCCTAAAAAAGGTCTCGATAGGAGAAACCCTACATCAAGCAGTACGCCAATACCCATGAATACCAGACAAGCAATTAATCCATTACTGAACATGAGAGTATAAATGGGTTGAAGGAAGTTGATCTGCAATAGATCAACAACGCTGGTTGGTTCTGACACAAAGGGGTCAATAAAGAGATTTCCAAGATTGCCGTTCGGTAGTACAAGCGTCCCAGAGTTTATGCAGATCATCCCGATACCCATAGGGATCATGAGCAGTGGCTCCAGGACCTGTTTTTTCCCTAAGACAATCAGAATAATACCTAATACAATGAGTGCAATTCTGCCAATGATTACACCAGGTTCAGATGCCTGCAGGGCCTCGATACCCTGAAAGATCTTTACAAAATCAATTCCTTCCATGTAATATCCTTCTAAGGTCTCGGCATACTACGCATGGCATAGATCTTTGAGCTCCATGGCGAATATGGTTTGACAACTTTTTTAATCGTGAGAACCGTCCGTTCATAATCATGCAATTCTTCAAAATACAAGTGCAGTGCTAAGGCGATTGCAGCGTAGACTTCCTCATCTCCGGTTTTCACCTTTGCCTCCATTTGTGCATTTTTCAGTTCTTCAAACTCTTGAAGTTGCTCAACTTTCTTTTGTTTTTGTTTGGAAAGTAAAAATGAGATGAACCAAATAAGGGTCGCAACCCCCATCGAAATAATTAGGGTAATTAGGAACAGGAATAGTAATCGCATAATATGGTAACCAGATTAGTATAAGAGCATTCTGCTGCATGGAGTGTTTCTCAATGCAATGTTAGTCTTTGATATCCATTTAACGATAACCTATCAGTGCTTCAGTAGCCTGCTTGTTTGTTGGGTCCAGCCTCAATACTTCAGTCCAGTAATATTTATACCGTTCCAGCCAGCTTGTCTTAAAATCAGGATCATCTTTTCTGAGATAGTAATAATATCCCATGTAAGCGTATGCCGAAACAAGCTGAGTTTTAAACTTCGATTCATCATTTTTTGTATATTCTATAAACTTCTCGTAGTATGGTTTTGCTAAACCGGCCTCTGAGGTTGAATCAAGTTGTGCAGCAGAAAACGCCCTCCACAGATACCCAAGGGATAAATCTGGTTTCATTTCGTTTACTTCTCCAAATACTGAATCTGCCTTTACATAATTTTTTATGTAAAACTGGGCGGTTCCATAATCAAAAAGTTCTTTCAGCGAAAGAGGTGCGTGTGCAAGTGATACTTTTTTGTCAGAGTAAGCAATTACTTCCTCAAATCTTTTCATTTTGATCAGCAACCCGACAAGCTTCGTATAGTATTCTGCCTTCTCCGGATCCAGCTCAATACTCCTCCGGTAATTTTCAACAGCAGCGGAATCCAGGCTCAGTTTAGCTAAATCTTCTGCAAAGTAAAAGTAATCAGTGGCAGAGGCAGTATGTACCATATCATGGGTTAAGTATGCCTGAAATGCTGAAGCACTGTTTACTGAATCATTCATCGCATGATAGACATACGCCCGAAACTGAAGGTAATCAGCATTTGCCGGATCACTTAACTGTAATCTGTCAATAACTTTTAGACATTCGTTATATCTTTCAGATTGGAAAAGGAGTCTCGCTAGTTTTTCATTTCGTGGGAGACTCTCTCCTGCTAATTGTACAAAGATACTATAATTATCAGCTGCCTCACTTACATTGTCCTGCTCCTTTAGTATTTCTGCCTTCAACCTGTATGCAGGTGCATAAAGAGAATCAATTATCTGAATCTCCTGCAAAGTTGCGATCGCTGAACTATAACTCCTGATCTTCTGGTATACCATAGCACGGTTAAGAAGGGTGCGTTGACAAAGTGAATTGAGTTCAAGTGCTCTTCGGAAGCATTTTCCCGCTTCATTGGCATCCCGTAACTTCAAGTACAAAGCCCCAAGGGCATTATAGTACTCAGCTGAATGGAGAAATTGCTGCTCTCGATTTTTCAATTCGCTGATCGCGAGTGCTAAAAGAGGGTCAGTTCCATAATGTGCCGCTATTGCCAGCAATAGTATCTCATTTCCATTCTTTTCATTCAGTTTAGAAATACCGTCCTGAAGCATTCTGACTGCTAAAGTTGTATCTCCTGCCCAGGCAAACATCGCACCTGAACCGAAGGAAGCAATTGGTTGAGTTCCAAAATCAGCCGTAAGTCTGCTGAATGTAGCGGATGCAGAGATTGAGTCACCTGTTTCAAGGTATGCGCAACCGAGAAAGAATAATCCGTGTGCGTTATGGGTATTGTTCGCACCAGGTTCTGAAAGTAACTTAATACCGAGACTGTAGTTCTCTCTGTCGAATTGATCAGGGACAACAGTACATTTCTGAGCCTGAACCGGTGATAAGTAAAGTAATACAAGTAAGAAAAAAACTATTTTGGTATTCATGGCGACACTTCATTGAATTTGTTCACTTCGAATCTCAACAAGCCTGACCGGCATGGTAGCTGGTACAAGCCCTGATTTTAATATTATCCGCTGACCGCGCTCAGATGCAAGGAACGATGCCAATCCAGTACCAAGGCCAGCTCTTGCCTCTCTGCTTACAATGTACCAGGTTCTAATCATTGGATATGATTTGTTTGCTATATATGCCTGGTACGGTGCATAATATTCAGGCGCAAGAGCAGGGTGTCCGGATGAAGCAACTTCAACAATGCTCAGATCTTTAAGGAACTGAAGATGTGTTGAGTCATCTTTATCGCTGATCCATGCAGCACTTACAAACGCAATTGCATCTGGGTTTGAGCGACCAAACTCCAGCTGGTTAGCTATCTCAGAAATCTGATATCCTTCTTTCCCGAGAATCGGGGTTCCATAATTTTCACTAAGCCACCGTACAATCCCTGAGCTTTCTGAGTCAAATACAATTTTTATTCTACCCCTGCGATATTCCGGATTGATTTGATTCCAATCTTTGAGTTCGCCTTTCAGAATCTTCTACAATTGATCCGTGGTCAGCGTAATTTTGGATCTTGATGGATTGGCAATGATTGCAATGGCATCATAGGCGATAGGAAGCACCTTGGGAATTATTTTTAATTCTTCAAAGTACTTTGTTTCTTCCTGGTTAAGTACCCTCGAGACTAAGGCAAATCTCACTGAATCAGTGATGAGCAGATGCATTGCCTCTTGTTCCCCGGTATACCTGACGCCAATTCTTGCCTGGTTATATTGCTGATGGAATACGTCTATCTGGGATTGAAAAATCGGCTGAAATGATTCATCACAGGCAACATGTATTTGCCCAAAAGTCGGGCCATCTTCAATATGAGTATCTGAATCAGTACCGCATGAGAAAAAACTGCATGTACTGAGAATAAGGATTGCAATAAAAAGGTGCCTGAGAAGCACCTGTCTTTTTTGCCTCATTTAATCACCTTTTTTGTTTGCAATGTTCTGGCGAATCATCCGGTAAAGAAGAATTGCCCGATACATGCTAAAAAGAACTATGAGCACTCCAAACAGGTCTTTTTGATAGGCCTGTACTGCAAATATCTGCACCTGGGTCAGATACACACCGATTCCAACGGCCAAATACACGATTACCATAAAGGCATCAAATATCAATCGAGGTTTGGAATGCATCGTACTGCTCACTGCAGTTTAAACAGTATTGGTACTGAAAGCTGTACGTTTACCGGATTCCCATTCTGTCGTCCCGGAATCCAACGGGGCATCTTTGAACACACCTCAACTGCCGCTTCATCACATCCGGCTCCGATTCCTTTCAGTACCTGGACGTTGCGAATTTCTCCTGACTTCATAATCGTCAGGGAGACAAATACCCTTCCTTCAACACCTGCCCGTTTTGCAATCTCTGGATACACGATATTACTGGTAATAAATTGCATCATCGCTTCAGTACCACCAGGAAAACTTGGCATCTCTTCAACATAGGTAAAGACTTCTGCCCGGGTATCCTGCTTCGGCTCATCCACTACCTTTGGTTCCTCCTTCACCTCAAACAGAGAGTAATCAACTCCGCCCGGATCTCCTTCCTGAGTAACTTTTCCCGGATCAACATTCTTGAGCTCATCCTGAGTAGGGATATACTCTTCAGTGACCTGATCATCCGGTTTTACTACAGGTGGAAGAAACTTGATCGTTGTCTTTAATGGTGGGGGAGCCTCAACTATTTCCTGAGTTTCTTTCTTATCAATGGATGGTGGTTCTGAAAGTTGTGTATAGTCAAGGATTTTCAGTTTTCGCTCAACCACCGGCTCCTTAGGTGTCAGCCATTTAATGATCAGTGGGATAGATACTGACAGAACAAAAAACAGACTTGCTAGTACAACAGCAGTGGATAGGTACTTTGCATAATACTTCCGGATTCTGTATGCACCGTATTCCTTGTTCTTTCCGATAAATATAATTTCGTTAAGGTCAGGTGATGCTGCTGGGCTTAATTCGGTGCTCATAAAATTTGCTCCTTTACCAGTTCCAGATCAAATGGGGTAATATCAACTAGTGCATACCTTCCGATCCCGGTGATATTCATTTCGTCCAGAATATCGATGACGTTCCTGTATGTTGAAGTCTCCATTGGTTTAATCAGTACAACAAAGTCCTTAATAGAAGATTTCTTTTCAAGAAGGATCTTTCGGATTCCTGATCCAGAGTAGTCTGTTTTGTTGACTTCGGGTTTCGTAATGCCAAGATAGTAGTATACCTCATCATTTGGTCCCAGCAGTATAGTCATGTTTTTCGATTCTTTAACTGCTTGTCCTGATTCGGGTGAAGAAATATCCCTGACAGGCATGTTAATCTCCATTGTTTGAGGCTTGCTAAATGTGGTTGTCAGCATAAAAAAAGTTACGAGAAGAAAAGCGAGGTCTACCATAGGTGTCAGATCGACACGAGTAGACGCTTTTTTAGTTTTATGGGACTTTCCCTTTTTATTGTCCCGTCCTGAGGTATCTAATTCAGCCATGGTCTTATCCTTTCACCGCAGGGTTAGCTTCAAGATCAGTAATAAGATTGATCTTGTTTACATACTTTTCCTGATGTGTGTTCATGACCCGCTTAACTATAGGGTAACTTGCCATACCATCTCCCCGGATCGCTATCCTGAATTTCGGATTCGTAAGTCTTCCATAGATCACCCACATACCGAGCTCGTTATTGGTTGAATCCACCGGAATTCCCGGTTGGACATACGCCTTTTGATCCTCAGGAGACATCGCCAGATACTGCGGAAGCGCAGAGATCGGAATCCCAAAACTAGGTGTTAAAGAAAATGTCCTCACTGCATCTTCAGTCAGACTAAGATTATACTTTGCACCCACTTTCCCGATGAGATTTTCCCGGTTGTACTTTCCATCAATACCAAAAAACACTTTCCCATCCCGGTCAATGGTTATAGTCATGATATCGGTATCCGGTAGTTTTATTTCAGAAATTGACGAAGGTGTGTCAACTATCACTGCTTCATCAGCTTTGAACTTTGTTGTAAGCATAAAAAATGTGAGAAGAAGAAAAGCAACATCACACATTGCTGTCATATCAATGTGCGTGCTTCTCCTGGGAACTTTAACTTTTGGCATTGATCTTACCTTTCAAAATCTTTATTTATGCTTTGATGCAAAATTCTGCACTAGCGCAACTCCTGCTTCATCAATGCTGTACGATATTTTGTCGATCTTGGTGGTAAAGTAGTTATAGAAGAT